>JBFGDW010000186.1:0-6682 GCA_041580435.1 Candidatus Polarisedimenticolia bacterium
CAGGAGGGTGTAAAAGTCCAGATCCTCGGCCTGACGCACGTGGTCGCGGAAGGTCTGGACCTCCGGCGAGACGGCTTCCCTGGCTTCCGCCGGGGCCGCCCCCTCCGGCCCGGCCCCCGCGTCCCCTGGCGCGCCCTCGCCCTCCTGGGGGGCGGCCGGCGCCGGGCCGCGTGACGCCTCCACCAGGCTCCGCGTCGGCTCGGTGAGCAGGACCTCGCTGTCCAGCACGGGTAGTCCAGAGGTGAACTGGTAGGTTCCCTCGGTCCAGGCCAGGCCGTCCAGAGCCACGGCTCGCACCAGGTCGCGGATGCTGGCCACCAGGCTGGCCCGGTCCACCCCTCCGTCCCGGACCAGGGCGTCCACGAACCCCTGGGTGCCGCCTTGGCCCGTAGCCTGCTCGGCGGCGCGGGCGGCGGCGGAGGTGGCCAGTTTCCGGGCCACGACCCAGCTGGTGGGCTGGAACCGCTTGAGGTTGGACGTGGCGAAGACCAGGCGGCCGTCCTTCAGACAGAGATGGCAGGCCACCTGCCCGCGCCTGAGGACGAGAAGCCCGGACTGGGCACGGGAGGAGAGATCCTCGAGGACGTCCGCCGCGGCCGTCCGGGCCAGATCGCCGGAGGTCATGGGCGGGTCTCCGCCGTGGCGCGGGAGCGGGATCGCTGCCATCCGGCCAGGAGCGCCCCCTCCGGCCCGCCCAGCCTGGACCGGAACGCGGCGCCCAGCTCCTCTCCCTGGCCCAGGCCCGCCACCAGATCCAGCAGGGTGGCGAGGCCATGGGCGGCGATGAGGGCCTGGACGAACGCGTGCGCCCCGGCGTGATCCAGGTCATCGGGCGAGGAGGCGGCCACCGGCGCGGGCGGGTCTTCGCCTCCGGGCGCCAGGGCCTGGGCCAGCCCCTCCTGGAGCCAGCGGGGCGCGCGCCCGGCGGAGCGGGCGGTGATGAACGCATGGGCCAGCTCGTGGGCCAGGACGCGCTCCATGGCCGGCTCCAGGCGTGCCACCCCGCCGCTGGCCACTTGGATCCCCTGGCCGCGGGCGTAGGACCCGTCGGCCCAGGAGGGAGCTCCCGTGGAGGCATGGAAGGTGCGCTCGGAGTAGAGGCGGACGCGAATGGGGGTGGGTGGCTCGGCGGCGAAGGCGATCATGAAGCTCCGGTACCAGCGCTCCAGGGCGGCCAGAGACTCCCGCTCCAGCCGCTCGGACCTCCAGCTCCCCACGCTCTCCAGGTGGAAGTGTGGGGAGATGCGGTGAGGGGCGGGGCGGCCGGAACGGTCCGGTCCGCTCGCGCCGGCTGCCGCGGACAGGTCCACAGCTGTGGCGGCTGCCAGGGCGAGGATAGCGGCACCCCTCAGGAAGGGCTGGCGGGCCGGAGTGGTCAAGGTGGGCTCACCAACGGGATGAATCGGTCCAAGTGCATGCAAGCGCGGGTTTTCCGCCAGTATCGTGAGTCAATCTAGGTTCGCGCCCCGGATCGGTCAAGCGCGCCGGGGGACGGCCCGGTGGCGAGCCCGAACCCGGAGTTTGCGGTAACTTATTGCCATGCACCGTTGCTGTTGGAGCCCGCTGCTGGCCTGCGGCCTGGCCGTGGCCCTGGCCGCCTGCGGCGATCCCACCAGTGGGCCGTCGCCGGCCGGCCCTGCCCCCCCTGGCGCGGCGGCCGACCTGGTGGCCGACGGTCTGGCCAGGATGCGCCGCGGGGACGCAGAGGGCGCCATCGCGGCGCTGCGCGAGGCGCGGGCCCGCCGCCCGGCGGACGGTGCCATCGCCTTCTACCTGGGCCGCCTGCTCCACGCGGACACCAAGCTGGGGGAGGCCGAGGAGGCCTACCGGGCCGCCGTGGCGGCGGACCCCACCCTGGCCGAGGGGTGGCTTCGCCTGTCGGAGATCCTCGTGGAGCAGGGCCGACTGGAGGAGGCCCTGGCCAGCCTGGAGTCCCTGGGCCGGATCCGGGGGGGCGGGCCCAACCTGGACTACCAGGTGGGGTTCGTCCTCTCCAAGATGGGCCGTCACGAGCAGGCCGAGGGGCACCTGCGTACCTCGCTGCAACAGGAGCCCCGCAACCCCAATGCCTGGTACGTGCTGGGGCTCAACGCCCAGCGCCAGGGCGAGGACGAGCAGGCCGCGGGGGCCTTCCGCAGCGCCCTGGAGGCGGACCCGGCCTACGCCGATGCCTGGTTCAACCTGGGCAACGCCCTGGCCCGGCTGGGGCGACCCGAGGAGGCCCGCCAGGCCCTGGAGCGCTTCGCCGCCGTCAACGAGGCGCGCGAGAGGGACGCAGCCCGGCAGGCCCGCCTGGTGGCGCTGCAGCGGGGGGCGGAGATGGACCTGGAGCGGGGGCGCCCGGAGTCGGCCGCATCGCAGGTGGAGGAGGCCGCCACCCTGGATGCAGGCGCCCCATGGGTGCACCGGCTGCGAGGCGAGCTGCTGCTGCAAGCTGCCCGCCGCGACGAGGCGCTGGATAGCCTGCGTCGCGCGGCGGCCCTGAACCCCGATGCGCCGGAGGAGCAGCTGGCCCTGGCCGCGGCGTTCAGCAAGGCGGGAGACGAGGAGGCCGCCCGGCGGCACCGCCAGGTTGCGCAGAGCCTGCTGGCCGGCGGCGGGGGCGCGCAGTGAGAGCCGCGGCCCATCTGGGGCGGGCGCTCCTGGCGCTGCTCCTGGCGGGCCCCCCTCCGCTTGGGGCGGCGGAGGTCCGCTTCGAGGACGTGACCGTCGCCGGCGGGGTGACCTTCCGGCACGTCACCGGGGCGGCGGGCGAGAAGGTCATGCAGGAGACCATGGGCTCGGGAGTGGCCATCTTCGACGCCGACGGTGACGGGGATCTCGACCTGTACTTCGTCAATGGCGCCCCGCTCCCCGGTGCCAGCCCCGCGAGCCCGCCGCCGGGGAACGTCCTCTACCTCAACGCCGGCGACGCCACCTTCACCGATGCCACCGCCGCCGCCGGCGTAGGCGACACGGGCTACGGCATGGGGGTGGCGGTGGGGGACTACGACAACGACGGCGACGCCGATCTCTACGTCCTGAACCATGGTCCCAACGTGCTGTACCGCAACAACGGCGACGGGACCTTCACCGACGTGACGGCGGCTGCCGGCGTGGGCGACCCGGCCTGGAGCTCCAGCGCGGTGTTCTTCGATGCCGACGCCGACGGCGATCTGGACCTGTTCGTGGTCAACTACTGCGACGGCTCCCCCACCAACAACAAGTGGTGCGGCCGGAAGGGGGACGAGTGGCGCGCCTACTGCACGCCGCAGGTGTACAGCGCCGCACCCGACACCTTCTATCGCAACGAGGGGAAAGGGCGCTTCGTCGACGCCACGCGTGAAGCCGGGATCCTGGACACGGGAGGCAAGGGGCTGGGGGTGGTCCCCCTGGATTTCGACGGGGACGGCGACATCGATCTGCACGTGGCCAATGACTCCACCCCGAACCAGATGTGGCGGAACGAGGGGAGCGGCCGGTTCAAGGAGGTGGGGCTTCTGGCGGGGATCGCTTACAGCGAGGACGGCCGCTCCGAGGCCGGCATGGGGACCGATGCCGGAGACTTCGACAACGACGGCCGGCTGGACCTCCTGGTGACCAACCTGGACTACGAGACCAACTCGGTGCTGCGCAACACGGGCGGCACCTTCCTGCACATGTCCTATCCCTCGGGCGTGGGCGCCAAGAGCCTGGGAATGGTGGGCTTCGGCGTCAACTGGCTGGACGCCGACAATGACGGCCTGCTGGACATCTTCGTGGCCAACGGCCACATCATCGACAACATCCGGCTGTACAACGACACCCTCACCTACGAGCAGTCCAACCAGCTGTTTCTCAACCAGGGGGATCTGACCTTCCGGGAGGTGGGCGCGGCCGCAGGGGTGGCAGTGCCCAACGTGGCCCGGGGCTCGGCGGTGGGGGACCTGAATGGCGACGGACGCCTGGATCTGGTGGTGTCCCGCAATGGCGGCCCGGCGGCCGTCTTCCTGAACCGGGGGCCCGCCGGCCGCTGGCTGCGGGTGGTCACCAGGGGCACCCGCAGCAACCGTGAGGGGCTCGGCGCCCGGGTGACCCTCACCTCCGGCGGCCAGCGCCAGGTGCGGGAGATCCACGCCGCCTCCAGCTACCAGTCCTCGTCTGATCCGGCGGCACACTTCGGCCTGGGAGCGGCGGAAAAGGTGGCCGATCTGACCGTGCGCTGGCCTTCCGGCCTGGAGGAGACCTTCACGGTGGAAGGGGTCGACCGGACCCTGGTGGTGGTGGAGGGGAAGGGGAGGTCCCTGGGGCAAAAAAGTGCCCTTCGCCGGGGGGGGCCGGCGAAGGGCGGGGCACCGATCGGTACAGGGGGTAGGGACCGATCAGTGGTCCTGTGGGTCACTTCCCCTCAGGGGAAGCCATGAAACGAAACCAGCAACTTCAAAGACCGTTGCCCGTCGGCAACTTCGAGTGTGCGCCAAACTTATAGGTTGAGCCGGGCGGCGGATCAACGTGCCCGTTTCGCTGCTGCTGCATCTGCACAGCACGGGCTAAACCGGGAGGATCATATGCCTTTTTGGCATAAACTGTTTGATTTAAAAAGCCTGCGTTGGGCGGGAGCAGGTGGAGCGATGGCCCTGGTGGCCTGGGTGGCCGCAGGGGCGGCTCCGGCCGGCGGCCTGTCCCTCCCGTGGCGCAACGGGCTCATGGAGACCCTGCGCTACACCATGGAGGAGAGGGGCCAGGTCACCGGCGAGTTCGAGCAACGCCTGTACGGCGAGGCGGTGGGCGGGGCCAAGCGCTGCCGCCTGCGCTACGAGCTCGCCCGGAGCGTCGATGCGGGGGAGGGGATCCAGTTCACCGGGCGGGTCACCATGGAGGTCACATTCAACCCGCAGACCTTCGACCTCATCCAGCGCACGGACCACTATGCCGGCGGGCCCAGCGAGGGGCGGACCCGCTTCACCCGCATCCCCGGGGGGCTGCGGATCCGCAGCGAGAGCAGCTTCGAGGGGATCCCACGCGAGACCGAGGAGAAGGACGTGGAATATCCCGTGGATGGCCCCCTCATCGACGAGGTGCTCTTCGCCCACATCATCCGCTCCCTCCCCATGGAGGAGGGTCACACCTTCGAGCTGGAGACCATCAATCCGGCTCTCAAGGACGTGATCCGGACCAAGGGGATGGTGCGCGGCGTGGAGACCATGGAGTGGAACGGCAAGCCGGTGAAGGTGCGCCGGGTGGAAACGTCCACCCCCGAGGGAATCACCACGTACTTCGTCGGCACGGGCGAGGACCGGCTGGTGTACCGGTATCTCTCCCCGCGGGGAGAGGCATACATCCTGCAACCAGCCAGGGAGGATGCCTCGGGCTAGGGCAGGAGCCGTGCTAGAATCGCCCGCCCGGAATGGACGGGTGTCAACCAGCCCACCGCGGGAGCCCCCCCTTGATCCGCCAGTGCCGCCTGGACAACGGGTTGACCTTGCTGACCGAGACCATGCCCGACCTGCGCTCGGTCTCGCTGGGCGTCTGGCTGCGCCGCGGCTCCCGCCACGAGCCGGCCGAGATCAACGGCATCTCCCACTTCATCGAGCACCTGGTCTTCAAGGGGACCGAGAAGCGCTCCGCCCGGCGCATTGCCCGGGAGATCGACGCCGTGGGCGGGCAGATGGACGCCTTCACCGGGAAGGAGGCCACCTGCTTCTACATCCGGGTCCTGGATCAGCACGTGGACCTGGCCCTGGACCTCCTCAGCGACATCGTCCGGCACCCCCGCTTCGATCCCGATGACGTGGAGAAGGAGCGGAAGGTCATCTTCGAGGAGATCCGGATGGTGGAGGACTCCCCCGAAGAACTGATCTTCGACCTGCTCTACGCGGCCCTCTGGCCCGACCACCCCCTGGGCCGCCCCATCCAGGGGACCGAGGCGGGTGTGGCCGCCATGGACCGGGAGAGGCTGAGCGCCTTCTTCGCCGGCTCGTACCGCGCCGACCAGATGGTCCTGTCGGCGGCCGGGCGGCTGGATCCGGAGCGCGTGGAGGCGGCCGTCCGGGACGCCTTCGCCCCGCTCCCCCGGGCGGAGCCGGCCCCTGCGGCCGCACCGCCTCGTGGCCAGCCGGCCCTGGTCCTGAGGGACAAGCCGGGTATGGAGCAGCTCCACCTGTGCCTGGGACTGGGCGGGCTGCCCCAGGCTCACCCGGACCGGTACGCCCTTATGGTGTTCAACAACCTGCTGGGCGGGACCATGTCCTCCCGCCTGTTCCAGAAGGTGCGGGAGGAGAGGGGCCTGGCCTACTCGGTCTACTCCAGTGTCAGCTCGTACTCCGACAGCGGCTTCCAGTCGGTGTACGCCGCCACGAGCCCCGCATCGGCCCGGGAGATCGTGACCCTGGTCTCCGCCGAGCTCCGGGACCTCAAGGCGACGCCCGTGACCATCCAGGAGCTGGAGGACTCCAAGGAGAACCTCAAGGGGAACATCCTCCTCAACCTGGAATCCAGCTACAGCCGCATGTCCAACCTGGCGCGCAAGGAGATCGTCTTCGGCCGGCAGTTCACCCTGGACGAGATCCTGGCCGGCATCGATGCCGTGGATGCCGGGGACGTGCAGCGGATCGCCCGCGGGACGTGCCAGGGGGACCAGGTGGCGCTGGTGGCGCTGGGACCCACCCAGGGGCTCGACCTGCGGCTGTCCCAGCTGGCCTTCTGATGGAGCGACCCGCCGCGG
>JBFGDW010000187.1:0-6673 GCA_041580435.1 Candidatus Polarisedimenticolia bacterium
GCCGGCCGTCGAAATGCACGTCCAGCTCGGCCTCCTCCGTGTCCACCCGGGCCACCCGGCCGATGTCGCCGTTGAACACGTCCAGGTCGTAGTTGTTGCGCACCTGCATGACCTTGTCCCCGGCGCGCAGGGTGCGGCTGCCGCGAGTGATCTGGGAGCCGGA
Organism: Candidatus Polarisedimenticolia bacterium; assembly: GCA_041580435.1. GTDB lineage: Bacteria > Acidobacteriota > Polarisedimenticolia > SMYD01 > SMYD01 > JBFGDW01. Next base: position 164 of record JBFGDW010000187.1, read on the forward strand.
GGGATTGAGCACCGCCTGCAGCTCCGCGTTGAGACGCACGGTCCCCAGCAGCCCGCGGTTCATGGGGGTGAGCACCTGGACATCGGCCAGGGGATGCAGGCGGAAACGGGCGGGGATGCGCTGGGCCACCACCTCCTTGAGGGTTTCCAGGATCTGCTCGGGGGTGTCACGCTCGATGAAGGAGAAGTCGGACTCCTCGTCGGCGCCGGGCAGGAGCGGCATCTCTCCCTGATTCACCCGGTGGGCGTTGACGACGATGCGGCTGGCCCGGGCCTGGCGGAAGATCTCCGTGAGGCGGACCACCTCCACGGCGCCGGAGCCGATGAGGTCCTCCAGCACGGCGCCTGGACCCACCGAGGGGAGCTGATCCACGTCCCCCACCCAGATGAGCCGGCACCCCGGGGGGACGGCCAGGAGCAGGTGATGGGCCAGGGGAAGGTCCACCATGGAGGCCTCGTCCACGATGAGCAGGTCGGCCTCCAGGGGGTTGCTCCCGTGGCGCTCGAACCGGCCGCGGCGGGGGTTGAACTCCAGGAGCCGGTGCAGGGTCCGGGCCTCCCGGGCGGTGGCCTCGGCCAGGCGCTTGGCGGCGCGGCCGGTGGGGGCGCCCAGCAGGATCCGCACCCCCTTCGCCTCCAGGATGCGGATGAGGGCGTTGACCAGGGTCGTCTTGCCGGTGCCCGGTCCGCCGGTGATCACCAGCACGGGGCTCTCGAGGCCGCGGCGGACGGCTTCTCGCTGCCCCGGGGCAAGCTGCACGCCATGGCGCTCCTCGAACCAGGCCAGGGCCCGGGCGGCGTCCACCGGCACCGGCGGGGCGGCCTCGGCCAGCAGGCTCCGGAGGCTCCCCGCGGCCCCCGCCTCGGCGGCGAACAGGGACGCGGCATAGACGCGGGCCGGCGCCTTTCCCGCCTCTGCCTCCACCACCACCTCGCCCGCCGCCGCCAGCCGCTCGATGGCGGCACCGGCCGCGTCTGCGTCCACCTCGAGCAGCGCCCGCGCCTGCTCCGCCAGGTGATCCCGCGGGGCGTAGACGTGGCCATCATCGGCCAGGCCGTCCAGGACGTGAAGCACCGCGGCGTCGGCACGCTGGGGGGCGTCTGGTGCCATTCCCAGGCGGCGGGCGATGCCGTCGGCGGTGAGAAAGCCGATGCCCGCCACCTCACGGGCCAGCCGGTAGGGGTTCTCCCGCACCAGCCCCACCGCCCGGGGGCCGTACTCCTTGTAGATGCGGGCGGCCCAGGCGGCGGAGACACCGTAGGTCTGGAGGAAGATCATGACCTCCTTGATGTCCCGCTGCTGCAGCCACGCTTCCTGGATGCTGCGGGCGCGGACCGGGCCGATCCCCTCCACCTCGGACAGCCGCCCAGGCTGGCTCTCGATGACGTCCAGCGTCTCCTGGCCGAAGCGCGCCACCAGGCGGCGCGCCATGACCGGGCCGATCCCCTTGACCATGCCCGAGCCCAGGTAGCGCTCGATCCCGCCCAGGGTGTCGGGACGGACGGTGACGTACGAAGCCGCGCGGAACTGGGTGCCGTACTTTCGGTCCTCCACCCAGGCGCCGCTGAGCCGCACGGTCTCGCCGGGCTGCACACCAAGCAAATTGCCCACGGCGGTGACCGGCGCCTCGCGCCCAGGGACCGTCAGGCGCACCACGCTCCAGGCATCCTCCTCGCCGGCGTAGACGATGCGCTCCACGGTCCCTTCCAGGGTCTGGCGGGGAGCCGTGTCCTCGGTGACCATGGGCTGCCTCAGAGGGGAAGCCGGCGCAGGCGCAGGGCGTTGCCGATGACCGACACCGACGAGAAGCTCATGGCGGCCGCGGCCAGCATGGGGCTCAGGAGCAGGCCGGTGAAGGGGTAGAGGGCGCCGGCGGCCACCGGCAGAGCCAGGACGTTGTAGAGGAAGGCCAGCAGCAGGTTCTGGCGGATGTTCCCCAGGACCCCCTGGCTGAGCCGGCGCAGGCGCGCGATCCCTTCCAGGTCGCCCCGCACCAGCGTGACGCCCGCCGTCTCCATGGCCACGTCGGTGCCGGTCCCCATGGCGATCCCCACGTCGGCCCGGGCCAGGGCGGGGGAGTCGTTGATGCCGTCGCCGGCCATGGCCACGCGGCGGCCCTGGGCCTGCAACCGCTTTACCAGGTCCGTCTTCCCCTCGGGGAGCACGCCGGCCTCCACCTCCTCGATCCCCAGGGCCTCGGCCACGGCCGCCGCGGTGGTGGCGTCATCTCCCGTGGCCATGACAATCCTCAGACCCTGGGCGCGGAGCGCCTCCAGGGCCGGGACCGCCGACCGGCGCACCGGGTCGGCCACCGACAGGAGGCCCGCCGCCTGCCCGTCCACCGCCGCCAGGATCACCGTCTCGCCACGGGCGCGCAGCGCCTCGGCCCGCGCCGGCAGGGGGCCGGGGTCGATCTCCAGCTCGGACAGCAAGGTGGCATTGCCCAGGGCCACGCGGCGGCCGGCCACGCTGCCGGTCACGCCGCGGCCTGGATGGGCGCGGAAGTCGCTGGCCTGCTCCAGCGACAGGCCGCGCCGGCGGGCGCCGTCCAGCACCGCCGCGGCGATGGGGTGCTCGGAGGCCCGCTCCAGGCTGGCCGCCAAACGGAGGAGATCCCCCTCCCGCGGCCCCGATCCCAGGCTGTAGACCGATTCCAGCCGGGGCCGGCCCAGGGTGAGCGTGCCGGTCTTGTCCACCACCAGTGGGTCCACCTTCTCCCTGGCCTCCAGGGCGGCGGCGCTGCGCACCAGGACCCCGGCGCGGGCGCCGCGGCCGGTCCCCACCATGATGGACATGGGAGTGGCCAGGCCCAGGGCGCAGGGGCAGGCGATGATGAGCACCGCCACGGCACTCAGCAGGGCATGGGCCATTCGGGGCTCGGGGCCGGCCCAGGCCCAGGCGGCGAAGGTGACGAGGGCCACCAGCAGCACCGCCGGCACGAACCAGCCGGCCACCGCGTCGGCCAGACGCTGGATGGGCGGCCGGCTGCGCCGGGCCTCGGTGACCATCCGGACGATGGCGCTGAGCACCGTGTCGTCCCCGACCCGCTGCGCCTCCATGAGAAAGCCACCCGAGGTGTTGAGGGTGCCTCCCGTGACCGGGTCACCTCGCTCCTTCTGCACCGGCCGCGCCTCGCCGGTGAGCATGGACTCGTCCACCCAGCTCGTCCCCTCCAGCACCACGCCGTCCACCGGCACCTTCTCTCCGGGCCGCACCTGCAGGCGATCACCGGGGCGGATCTCCTCCAGGGGCACCTGCTCGTCGGCCCCCGACGGGCTCTGGCGGCGGGCGGTGCGGGGCGCCAGGTCCAGCAGCTCGCGGATGGCGCCGCCGGCACGCGCCCGGGCCCGCAGCTCCAGGACCTGCCCCAGAAGGACCAGGACCGTGATCACCGCCGCCGCCTCGAAGTAGACCTCCACCTGGCCGTGGGTGTCGCGGAAGGAGTCAGGGAACCACGCCGGGGACAGTGTGGCCGCCACGCTGAATCCATAGGCGGCGCCCGTCCCCAGGGCGATGAGGGTGAACATGTTCAGGTGGCCGCTTCTCACCGACGCCCAGCCCCGGACGAGGAAAGGCCAGCCGCACCAGAGGACCACGGGGGTCGCCAGCAGCAGCTGCAGGCCGTTGAAGAGCCGCGCCCCCACGGCATGGCGCAAGGGATGGCCCATGAGCATGTCGCCCATGGCCAGCAGCAGCAGCGGTCCGGCCAGCAGCGCCCCGGCCTTGAGGCGCCGGGTCATGTCCAGAAGCTCGGCGTCCTCCTTGTCGTCGGGCGCGGCCTCCATGGGCTCCAGGGCCATGCCGCAGATGGGGCAGGCTCCCGGCCCCGCCTGGCGGACCTCCGGGTGCATGGGGCAGGTGAACAGGCGGGTGGCGGCCGGTGGGTGGGAGGCAGGGGCCATCCCGCCCAGCATAGCTCAGGGCAGGGCGGCCACGTCGTCGGCGTAGAGTGCCGGAAAGAAGCTCAGGTGCAGCAGCTCGCCCCGGTGGAGCAACGCGGTCCCCACCAGCGCGGGCGAGTCCATGGACAGGCGCGCCGATCCGCTGGTCTGCTCCTCGCGCACGGTGAGAGCCCCGGCCAGCTCCCCGGACAGGTCGCGCCAGAAGCCTTCCGTCCAGCCGGCGCGCTCGGCGGCCGGCGCGGCGGCCTTGCGGGGCCCCGACCGCAGCCCCTCCACCAGGCCATCGTAGGCCGCCGCGGCCAGGAGCGGCGGACCGTAGGCGGCGCCCAGCGCCGGGCCGCAGAACAGGTCGGCCGCGGCAAGCCGCTGGTCGATGAAGACGAGCCAGCCTGACTCGCGGCCCGCCGGGGCGAGCCCTTCCACCAGGGGGCCCCACTGCTCCCGCGCGGCGGTGCACAGCCGCAGCAGGGAGATCCCCTCGCCGGGATGGTCCAGCGTGCGCCGGTCAGCCTCGATGTCCCGCCACACCGCCTGCTGGCGGGAGGTCGGCGTGCCGTCGCCCCCGGAGTCGCCGTACAGGCCCAGGCGCAGGCGGCGGCGGTAGCGCGGCGGGGCCACGCTGCCGGTGGGGCGCAGCACCACGTCCTCTCCCTCGAAGCGCCCCTCCTCGGAGCAGGCCGTGGAGAGAATCGCCGCCGAGCGGGGACCGATGAGGGTCGACGCGGCGAGCATCCTGTCCTGGAAGCCGCCGGCCAGCAGCTCCCCCTCCAGGGCCAGGATGGAGGCGGCGGCGCCGTTGTAGGCCTGGACCTCCTCCACCCGCGCCTGGCCGTCGCGCTCGCTCAGGCGCAGGGAGGCCGGGGCGGGCTGGCGTGCGAGGGTGCGGGGCGCCGGGCTCTTGAGGGCGGGCCCGGTGATGGGGACGATGCGCAGGCGATCCCCTCCCCGGGAGGGGCCGGGGCGGCGCGATGCGAGGAACTGCTCGACGGTGGCGTCCAACGCATGCTCCCCCATGAGTGAGTCGTGCCCGTCGTGCGTGAGACCGGGGGAGGGCCTGGCGGCAGGCTGGGGCGGACTGGGATTCTGCCCCGATATACGGCGGCGCGGGGATTTGTCAACGCAGGAAACGCCTGGTGCGCCATTCCGTCACGGACCCCTTGTCCGCAAGGGGATCGGGCCGTAGGTTCCCCCCATGGGTCCAACCCCAGAGCAGGTGGCCGAGGAGCGGCGGTGCCGCCGCCGCGTGCGGTTCCTGGTGGACCTCACCGCGGCCTGTCTCATGCAGGACGCCACCATGAGCCTGGGGGAGGCGGTGCGGATGGTCCAGTCCCTGCGTGGTGCGGTGCTGCAGCTCTTCCCCGGCTCGGGTCCCACCTTCGACCTGGTGGTGCGCCCGCGCTTCGAGCGCATCCTGGCCGAGCGCTGGGGCGTGACTTACGCGTCCCTGGGGGACTGAGCCGGATCCGCCGTGGAGGACGGGCCGGGGTGGCGGGCCGTGACCACCGTGTGGATCCCACCGCGGACGTTGAAGTCTCCCTCCACCTCCATCTCCAGCGGCCGCACCGCCGCCACCAGGTCGTCCAGGATGGCGTTGGTCACGTCCTCGTGGAAGGCGCCCTGATCCCGGTAGGACCAGAGGTAGAGCTTGAGGGACTTGAGCTCCACGCACAGCTTGTCGGGCACGTAGCGGATGCGGATGGTGGCGAAGTCCGGCTGGCCGGTGCGGGGGCAGACGCAGGTGAACTCGGGGCAGTCAAAGGTGATCCGGTAGCGCCGCCCCGGGCGGGGATTGGGGAACGTCTCCAGGCTGCGGGATGGCTGCGTGCTCAAGGCGAGAGCCCCTCCGGAGCCGAGTCTACCACTGGCTCCCGGCCGGCTCCTCCACCGGCAGCGCCGCGGCCGCCACCCCCGCCTTCTCGTCCACGCCTAGCAGGAGGACGAGGCCGGCCAGGAAGAACAGGCCCACCGCCAGCACCGACAGGCGCTGGCTGCCGGTGGCCACCGAGATGGCACCGAACAGCAGCGGCCCGACGATGGACGACACCTTGCCGGCGAAGCCCATGAAGGCGAAGAACTCCGCCGCCTTCTCCCGGGGCGTGAAGCGGGACATGAGGCTCCGGCTGGTGGACTGGCACGACCCCAGGCCGACGCCGGCCAGGGCGGCCACGCCAAAGAAGGCCGCCTTGGAGGTGGTGAGCAGGGCCGCCGCCACCACCAAGAGCCACAGGATCAGCGTCATCACCACGGTCCGCTTGATCCCGGCCCGGTCGGCGAGACGCCCGAAGAAGAACGACCCCGCCGCGGCCGGGATGTTCACCGCCAGCAGCAGCAGGAGGTTCTCCTGCACCGTGAAGCTCAGGGTGTCGGCGGCATAGGCCGCCGAGAAGACGATGATGGTGATGATGGCATCGTTGTAGACCCAGAAGGCCACCAGGAACTTGAACAGCTCCCGGTAGCGGCGGATGTGGCGGAAGGTCACGGCCAGGCGGGCGAAGCCGACACCGACGTAGGTGCGCCCCCGGGGCAAGGGGCGCGGCACCGCCCGCTCCCGCAGGAAGAGGAAGGTCGGGATGGCGAACAGGCCGTACCAGCCGGCCACCACCAAAAA
>JBFGDW010000188.1:0-6662 GCA_041580435.1 Candidatus Polarisedimenticolia bacterium
CGCGCTCTCGCGCTGGAGCCCCGGCTGATCGTGGCCGACGAGCCGGTCTCGTGCCTCGACGTCTCGATCCAGGCGCAGATCCTGAACCTGCTGCTCGAGCTGCAGGAGCGCTTCGGGATCGCCTACCTGTTCATCGCCCACGACCTGTCGGTGGTGCAGCACATCTCCGACCGGGTGGCGGTGATGTACATGGGCCGGATCGTGGAGCTGGCCCCGGCGGAGGATCTCTACCGCAATCCCCTGCACCCCTACACCCGGGCGCTGCTGGCCTCCATCCCCGTCCCCGACCCGGCGGCCCGCCGCCCCCGGGCCCTGCTGCCCGGCGAGGCCCCCACTCCCCTGCGCCGGACAGAGGGGTGCATCTTCGCCAGCCGCTGCGCCCTGGTGGAGGAGCGCTGCCGGTCCGAGGCGCCCCCCCTGGCGGACCTGGGCGGTGGGCGCCGCTCCGCCTGCTTCCTGGTGGAGTCCACCCCCGCCGGGATGCGGCTCCCCTCCACGCCGGGACGCTGACCAGCCCGGTCCGCGCGGCGGCGCTGGCCCGCGACCCCCACCCCTCGCCAGCCGGTGGCTGGCAGGCTACCATCGCCGCTTCACGTCGCACGCTGAAACATCTTCCCGGCCGCAGGCGTATATCCCCTGTCCCCTGCCCGGGGACCGGCTGCCCAGATTCTCTCTGTGAAGGGGTGTGGACCCATGAGGAAGACATTCGGTGGGCGGAGACGCCCAGCCGCCCGCGCACTGGCCCTGATGCTGTCCCTGTCGCTCCTGGCGCCATCCCTGCCGCTGGCCCAGTCCAGCGCCCGTCCCGGCGCCGACCCGGGGGCCCCCACCGCCGAGGGGATGCCCATGACCCTGAAGGAGGCGGTGGCCCTGGCCCTGGACAACAGCCTGGCCATCGCCGTGCGCCGCTACGACCCCCACATCGCCGACAACAACCTGCTCTCCGAGCAGGGTGCCTTCGACCCCACCCTGCGGGGCTCCGTCCAGTTCGACGACCGGTCCGATCCGGCCAGCGACTTCGTGCGCAGCATCCGGGGTCTGGACGTCTTCGAGAGCGAGTCCAGGGTGGCCAGCGCGACCTACGAGGACCCCTTCAAGTGGGGCGGCGCCCTCACCGTCCAGATCGACGCCAACCGGAGCACCAATAACTTCCGCGATCCGGTGACGGATCTGACCACCCGCTTCGACGCCACGGCGGGCGTGACCTACGCCCAGTCGCTGCTGCGGAACTTCGGCTACGACGTGAACACCACCGGCATCCGGGTCGCCCGGCGCAACCAGGAGATCTCCCGCAGCCAGTTCCGGCAGGTGGTCATCGACACCATCGCCGGGGTGGAGAAGGCCTACTGGGACCTGAAGTTCGCCCTGGAGGACCTGGAGGTGAAGCGCCACTCCCTGCGCCTGTCGGAGGAGACCCTCTCCCAGAACAAGATCCGCGTGGACGTGGGGACCATGGCGCCCATCGACGTCACCACCGCCGAGGCCGAGGTGGCCAGCCGGCGCCAGGACGTGCTGCTGGCCGAGAACGCCCTGGAGAACAACCGGGACCGCCTGCTCCTGTACCTGAACCAGCCCAAGACCTCGCCCCTGTGGGTGCTGCCCATCAACCCGGTGGACCAGCTGCCCTTCGACGAGAACATGCGCATCGACCTGCCGGCAGCCCTGGAGGAGGCGTACGCCAACCGTCCCGATCTGGAGCAGACCCAGAAGCTCATCGCCAACGACGAGGACCTGGTGGCGCGGGCCCGGGACCAGATGCGCTGGGACCTGGTGGGATCGGCCAGCTACGGACGGGCCGGCCAGGTGGGGCGCCGGGAGGGTGGATTCGTGGGTCCCATCTTCTTCCCGTCGCGCAACGACGATGTCTATGCCGCCTTCGAGGAGATCTACGACGAGGACTTCCGCAACTGGGGCCTGTCCCTGAACCTGGTGGTGCCCCTGGGGAACAAGCAGGCCAAGGCCGGCTACCTCAATGCCCGCCTGGTGCAGCAGCAGCGCCAGGAGATCTTCGATTCCCAGGAGCTGGACGCGGTGATCCAGGTGCGCAACGCCGCCCGGCAGGTGGAGAACACGGTGGAGCGGGTCAAGGCGGCCCGGGTCAACGTGCGCCTGCAGCGGGAGCGGCTGGCGGCGGAGAACAAGCGCTACGAGAACGGCATGACCACCACCTTCGACCTGTTCCAGTTCCAGGACGATCTCACCCGCGCCGAGAGCCAGGTGATCCTGGCCCTGGTGGACTACAACAAGTCCCTGGCCGACCTGGAGGCGGCCAAGGGGACCCTGGCGACGGCCCGGGGCGTGGTGGTGGCCGAGCTGGTGGAGCGCGGCGTGGAGCTCCCCGAGCTGCCCTGAGGCGCGTGCAACCCTGGCCCGCCCGCGGCGTAGAAGGGCCAGGGAGGTGGGGTCATGAGCACCGAATCCATGGAGCAGGGGGGGGCGGCCGGAGCCGGGGAGGCGGCCGGTCCAGCCTCGCCGCTGGCGCGGGTGGCCGGCATCTTCTACGCGCCGGTGGCCACCTTCCAGAGCCTGGCGCGGCGCTCCTCGTGGTCGGACTGGGCCCTGCCCCTGGCCATCGGCGTGCTCTCCAGCCTGGTCATGTTCCTGGTCCTGGCGTCCCAGTTCGACATCGCTGCCCAGATGCGCGCCAACCTGGAGCCCACCGGGATGTCGCCAGCGGACATCGAGCGAACGGTGGAGCGGCAGGTGGCCTTCATGCAAGGCCCCCTGCGCTTCGTCTTCATGGGGGGGCAGGCGGTGGTGTACGCCGTGATCCTGGCCCTGCTCTCCCTGCTGTTCTGGGGCGGGACCAGCGCCTTCGGCGGCAGCATCACCTACGGCAAGACGCTGGCGGTGGTCTCGTACTCGTGGCTGGTGCGGATCCTGGAGGGCGTGCTCCTCTACGTGGTGGTGCAGGGGCGCGAGCCCATCCGACCGGACCGGATCCCCAGCGTCCTGGTCACCAACCCGGCCTTCTTCCTCTCCGTGGACCAGGCCGACAGCGTCATGTACGCCCTGGCCAGCTCCCTGAACCTGTTCACCCTGTGGACCCTGGGGCTCGTGGCCCTGGGCCTGTCGGTGGTGGGGCGCCTCTCCCGGGGTGGGGCCTTCGGGCTGGTGGGACTCCTGTTCGGGCTCTGGCTGGCCCTGGTGGTTGGCTGGGCGGCCATCTTCTAGAATCGGCCCATGAGCTCCCCCCAACCCACCCCGGCTCCCGATACCCTCATTGCCCTGCGCGGCCTGACCAAGGTCTACATCATGGGCGACCAGGAGGTGCGCGCCCTGGACGGCGTGGATCTGGACATTCGCCGGGGCGAGTTCGTGGCCATCATGGGGCCGTCGGGATCGGGGAAGTCGACCCTCATGAACCTCATCGGCTGCCTGGACACCCCCAGCTCCGGCTCCTACATCCTCAACGGCCAGGAGGTCAGCAAGATGGACGAGAACCAGCTTGCCGACCTGCGCAACCGGGAGATCGGATTCATCTTCCAGACCTTCAACCTGTTGCCGCGGACCTCGGCCCTGCAGAACGTGGAGCTGCCGCTGGTCTACGCCGGCGTGGCCCGCACCGTGCGCCGGCAGCGAGCCGAGGAGGCCCTGCGGAGGGTTCAGCTGGCCGACCGGGCCCATCACCGCCCCAACGAGCTGTCGGGTGGCCAGCGCCAGCGGGTGGCGGTGGCGCGGGCGCTGGTCAATGATCCGTCCCTGCTGCTGGCCGACGAGCCCACGGGAAACCTGGACAGCAAGACCAGCGCCGAGATCATGAGGCTCTTCGAGGAGCTGCACGCCGCCGGCAACACCATCCTCGTGGTGACCCACGAGGAGGACATCGCCGTCCATGCTTCCCGGACCGTGCGCATGCTGGACGGGCGGATCCGCTCCGACGAGGCCAATTCCCGCCGGGCCGCCGCGGGGGCGCCGGCCTCGCCCTGACCTGCCGCCTGGGCGCCGGCATCGCCTTGACACCCCACCGGGGCCCGTCTATGATGCGCCGGTTGAAGGGTTTTTCGAGGTTTTTGTCCAGTCAGGTCAGGCTCGTGGACGGTTGCGGAGTTCAAGCCGCAGGCCAGGGGGCCGATTCTTGACCATATCGTTGACCCACGGGTACGATCGGAACGCGCAGGCGCCGCCTACGTCGAGGTAGGCGCGGGCCAACGGGGTCGAGGGCCCCGCAACCGAGACCAGCCCAGGAGGGAAGGAATCCATGTTTGGGGCCACGCTGCTGAACTACTTCAATCAGGGCGGGTGGGTCATGTACCCCCTTCTCCTGATCTCCATCGTCTCCATCGGCTTCATCCTGGAGCGGATGTACGTCATCCTCTTCAAGTCCCGCGTCAACACCAACGAGCTGGTCTCCAAGGTCCGCAAGGCCCTGCTGGGCCGCGACCTGCGCACCGCCATCAAGGTGTGCGAGCAGTACAAGGGCCCGGTGGCGGCGATCCTGAAGGCCGGCATCCTGAAGCACGGATCCCCCCGGGAGGAGATCGAGAAGACCATCGAGAACTCGGCCCTGCACGAGCTGGCGCGCCTGGAGCGCGGCCTGGCGGTGCTGGCGTCGGCCTCCAACATCGCCCCCATCATCGGCTTCCTGGGCACCGTGGTGGGCATGATCCAGTCGTTCGACGTCATCGCCACCCAGGGGCTCAACAACCCGGGACTGGTGGCCAAGGGTATCTCGGTGGCCCTCATCACCACCGCCGGCGGCCTCATCGTGGCGGTCATCACCCTGCCGTTCTACAACTTCTTCTCCAGCCGCATCGCCGTCTTCGTGCGCGAGATGGAGACCTCGGCCAACATTCTCATGGAGACCTTCGCCGAGATGGAGTCGGCGCCGGCCAGCAAGCAGGCGGCTTCGGCCAGCTAGGACCGCTCCCGTGAAGATTCACAAGAGCAAGGACATCAGCGCGTTCATCCCGACGGCCTCCATGGCGGACATCGCGTTCCTGCTCATCATCTTCTTCATGGTCACCACGGTCTTCCAGGTGGACAAGACGTCGGTGAACCTGCCCGCCACGTGGGAGCGCCCCACGGAGATCCCCCGGGGTGCGGCCTTCGTGGTCCTGGCCAAGCTGGCAGGCGCGGGTGGCGAGGAGCTGGTCTACAAGTTCTCGGCCGGGGAGGACACGTCCCAGATCATCCCCACCGGCACCGAGGGGCTCTATTTCGAGGTCCTCAACATCACCAGCACCAACCCGCTGCACCCGTTCGTCATCAAGATTGACAAGACGGTGGAATACAAGCTGGTGGACGAGGTTCTTGACTCCCTGCGCCGGGCCGGGGCCCAGGACCTGATCCTCATGACCGAGCAAAGGACGGTCAGCTCATGAAGATCGGCAAGAAGAAGGATTCCGTCGAGATCCCCACGGCCTCCATGGCCGACATCGCGTTTTTGCTCATCATCTTCTTCATGGTGACCACGGTGTTCTCGGCCACCAAGGGGCTGGACTTCAAGCTCCCCAAGGACGAGGACGAGCCGCTGGAGACCGAGACCATCGAGGCCGTCTACATCAAGGTGATGCCCGGCGGCGGGGTGCTGGTGGACCAGCAGCCCATGAACCTGGACCAGATCCTGCCGTACCTGCAGCCCAAGCTGGAGCGCTGGCCCGACAAGCCGGTGATCCTCTACACGGTGCCCGAGGCCCAGTACGGCGACATGATCGCGGTCTACGACGTCCTCAAGCAGGCGCCCAAGCAGATCGGGCTCGACGTGAAGGGGATCGCCATCCCCACCTACAAGGAGATCGAGCAGTACAAGCAGATCTTCGGCTACGATCCCTTCGGCTAGGCAATCATGGACCCCAAGGACCTCAGTCAGTTCAGCGAGGAGGAGCGCAACGAACTCCTCGAGGCCGAGACCCGGATGTACAGCCAGTACTTCGAGGGCTCGGTGGAGGACAAGCGCCCCACCCAGATCGCCATCCTGGTGGCGATCCTGTTCCACGTCTTCATCCTCTATGTGACCTTCCCCGAGTTCAAGGTCCAGGGCCCCGCCGTGGAGCCGGACAAGATCGTCTTCGTGCGCTCCTGGCGGCCGCCACCGCCCCCTGAGAAGGAGCCGCCCAAGCCCATCGAGGAGCGGAAGCTCAAGACCAAGAAGATCCCCATCCCCGACCCGACCCCCGAGGAGCCGGAGCCCATCAAGGAGCCCGAGCCCGAGCCGGAGCCGGAGCCGCTGCCGCCAGACGCCATCGCCCTCATCGGCACCCCGGCGCCGCCGCCGGTGGGCGCCACGGGGCCCCTCATCGCTGGCGTGGCCGGCGTGAGCAACCCGGTGCTCATCGACAAGATCCAGCCCATCTACCCCGAGCTGGCCCGCAAGGCCGGCATCCAGGGGAAGGTGTTCCTGCAGGCCATCGTCGGACGCGACGGCGCGGTGAAGGATGTGACGGTGCTGTCCACCACCGCCCCCAACCTGGGCTTCGAGCAGGCCGCCATGGACGCGGTGCGGAAGTGGAAGTACAAGCCGGGCGAGCAGAACGGCCGCCCGGTGGACGTCTACTTCAACGTGGCGGTGGACTTCACCATCCAGTAGCCCGGCGTCCTCCGGCGGGGCCGGGATCGTCCTCCAGACAGGACAGTGGCGTGGGGCTCCGACGCAGCAGCGTCTGGATCTCCCGGAACCGCGATGCCTTTCCCGGGTCCAAACTCAGGCAGGGGGATTGCAC
>JBFGDW010000189.1:0-6648 GCA_041580435.1 Candidatus Polarisedimenticolia bacterium
AGCGGGCAGGCCGCGCTGCCGGTCATCGGTCACTTGGGATCATCCTTTCCGCCGGTGGGCAGGGCGAGCATCCGCTCCCGGCAGCTGGAGCCGAACCCCAGCATGGGGCGGCCGGCGCTGTCGGGCTGGGCCGCAAGGTAGAAGAAGACCTCCCCCGGCTCGGGGGCGCCGCTGTCGGAGGCGCGCCGGCCGCTGGGATCGGCCGGCAGCGGCTCCAGCGGCCCCAGGGTCACCGACCGGCCGCCGCGCCGGAGCTGCGTCATCCGCCCGCGCACGATCCAGGCGCGCTCCCGGAGGAGATCCCCCTGGGCCTCGATGAGGGTCCGCTCACTGCCACCGCTCACCGCCAGCCAGGGCCCGGTCCGGCCCACCCAGACGTAGGCCGGCCCGGCCACCGCCGTGAACGACTCGGCGCCCCGGCCGTCCAGGGAGCGCACCAGGCCCGGATCCAGATCCAGTCGCAGCACGCCGTCGCGCTGGGCCTGCGGCTGGAGCCGCAGGTGGATGTGGGCCAGGGTGCCGGCGGGGAGCGGCGGCAGGGGGCGGCGCCCCTCGCTGTCCAGGACCACGTCCACGCGCCCCGCCTCCGCGTCGGCCTCGAAGCTGAGACGCACGGCTGTCCCCTCCAGCGGCAGGCCCGGGGTGACCACCGGCCGTCCCCGGTGGGGCGCTGGCGCCACGGCCAGGGGGTCGAACAGGATGCTCACCCGCAGCGTGGAGGGGCGGAAGTCCTCACCGGCCAGGATCAGGGGGACGTCGAAGGGGCCGCCGTCGGCCTTCACGCAGCTGTCCCCCAGCATCACCTGGGGATCGGCCGCCGCCGCCGGGGCGGACGGCGCCCCGGCCAGGAGCAGGGCGAGGGCCGCCTGAAGGGCCAGAAGCGCCAACCGGCTGAGGGCGGAGCTGTCGGGGAACAAGGGCATGGCGAGGGCGCCATTCTATGACAGTCGGGCCGGGGGGGTGGCCGGCGTGGCTGCCCGTTCCCGAACCGTGCTTCCAGCCACCATCTGGTCATCGGAGACATGGGAGCCAGGGGCCCGGCCGGCCTCCGCCTTCCTGGCAAGCCCCTTGCTCGTCAGGGAAAGACTCCGGTCAGGAGGCCCCACCATGCGCCACAAGTGGTCCCTCGCCCTGCGCCTCGCAGGCCCCCTCGCCGCCATGGTCCTGGGAGGGGGACCCGCCCTGGCCGACGGCGCCAGCCCCCTCTTCCTGGTGGACAGCCAGTTCGAGGACCTGCGCACCACCGTGCACCGCATCGACCCGGCCAGCGGCGCCCTCACCCCGCTGGTCGATCTCGGCACCGACCACACCCCGGTCCTGGGGATGGCGGCGGCCAGCGGCCGCGTCCTGTACCTCACCGGCTCGGACACCTCCCCCGCCGATGCCTGCCAGGGGCAGCGCTCGTGCGTGCTCATGCGCCTGGTGCTGCCGGCCGCGGCCGCCGACCCGGCCGAGCTCACCGTCATCGGGCCGGTGCGAACGCCGTCGGGGGTGGTCACCGAGATCGTGGGCCTGAACTTCGACACCGACGGCATGCTGTACGCCACCAGCCAGGCCAGCGGCGGGCTGTACGTGGTGGACCCGGCCACCGGCACGGCGCGCCACGTGGGCACCGTGGACGTGGAGGTCCACGGCGGCGACGTGACCTTCGACGCCGGGCGGCGCCTGTGGCTGTGGACCAACATCGGGGCCGGCTCCGGCCTCTACCAGCTGGATGCCTCCACCGCGGCGGCCTCGGCCTTCGAGCTGCACGCCAACCTGGATCTGGCGGGGCTCACCGCCCTGGGGCATTCCAACCTCCTGTACGGCGCCCACCCTCCCAGCGATCGCCTCTACGAGTTCGACGCCGACACCGGCTTCACCGGCCGCACAGTGCTCATGACACTGGACGGGGGCCGCTTCGATCACAAGCGGGGGGACCTGGACTCGCCCTACTGCGCCGACGATGCCGCCTGCGACGACGGCATCCCCTGCACCGAGGACGTCTGCACCCCGGGGGGGTGCCGCCGCAGGGTGGCGTCCGCCTGCGTCCTGGAGGAGATCTGCCCCTGCGATGGCCCCTGGCGCAACCACGGCGAGTACGTGAGCTGCGTGGCCCGGGCCGGTGGGCAGATCCGCGCCGGCCGCCGCTCCCTGGTGAGCGAGGCCGCCCGCAGCTCCTGCGGCCGCACCGGGACCGACCCGGGCCCGTCTGCGGCGCCGCGCCCCCGCCGCCTGCGCCGCTAGGCCGCCCCATCCACTAGAATGGGTCCCCTCTGCCCGGCCGGCCGCCGGCCCCGGGGAGGGTCCGCCCATGAAGAAGCGCTCAGGCCCCATCCTGAACATCGCCAAGGCTCCGTTCAGCAAGTGGAAGCACGGCGAGGACTACGAGGCCGACATCTCCTGGCTCGGCCACGCCATGGGCTCCCGGAAGCTGGGGTTCAACGTGGCGGTGGTGCCGCCGGGCAAGCGGGTCTTCCCCTACCATCAGCACGAGGCCCAGGAGGAGCTGTTCTTCATCCTGGAGGGAAGGGGGAGCATCCGTCTGGGGGGCCGCCGCCGGCGCATCCGCCAGGGGGACTTCATCTCCATCCCGCCCGGGCCCGGCTCGGCCCACCAGATCATCAACGACTCGGACGCGCCGCTGCGCTACCTGGCGGTGAGCACCATGGAGATCCCCGAGGTGGCGGTCTACCCTGACACGGGCAAGGTGGGGATCTTCACCGGAACCCCGCCCGGGAAGAAGCCGGCCCAGGGGAGCCTGCGGCACTTCACCTACCTGGAGCGGGGCGTGGGTTACTGGGATGGCGAGGACTGAGATCGAGGGGGATCGTTCATGAGAGCATGGAGGAAGGGGTTTCTGGCCGTGATCATCCTGTCACTCACACCGGGGCTGCTGCGGGCCGCGGACACCGAAGACCCGTGGATCTGGCTGGAGGAGGTGGACGGCGAGAAGGCCTTGGCGTGGGTGGAGGAGCAGAACGCCCGCAGCGTGGCCGTCCTGGAAAAGGTCCCCCAGTTCGAGCCCATCTACAAGAAGAGCCTGGAGATCCTGAACTCCCGGGCGCGCATCCCGCGCGTCTCCATGCACGGCAAGTGGCTCTACAACTTCTGGCAGGACGACAAGCACGTGCGCGGCATCTGGCGGCGCGCCACCCTGGACGAGTACCGGAAGGCCGAGCCCTCCTGGGAGCTCATCCTGGACCTGGACGCCCTGGCCGAGGTCGAGAAGGAGAACTGGGTCTGGAAGGGGGCCAACTGCCTGGAGCCGGGCCACCGTCTGTGCATGGTCTCCCTGTCCCGGGGCGGCGGCGACGCCACCGTCATCCGCGAGTTCGACACCGAGAAGAAGGCATTCGTCAAGGACGGCTTCTTCCTGCCCGAGGCCAAGTCGGGGCTGTCCTGGCGCGACGAGAACACCCTCTGGGTGGCCACCGATTTCGGGCCGGGGAGCCTCACCACCTCCGGCTACCCGTTCCACATCAAGGAGTGGCGCCGGGGCGAGCCCATGGACTCGGCCCGGCTCATCTACCAGGGCCAGCCCACCGACGTGGCGGCGGCCAGCTTCCGCATCGCCAACCCCGACGGCATCTACCACCTGGTCTACCGGGCGCCGGCCTTCTTCCGCAGCGAGCTGTTCCTCTACCTGGGCGACCGTCTGGTCAAGCTGGCCATCCCCGAGGACGCCCAGTTCCAGGGGATCTTCCAGGATCGGCTGCTGGTGAGCCTGCGCACGCCGTGGGAGACGGGCGGGCGCACTTACCCGGCCGACGCCCTGCTGGCCCTGGACCTGGATGACTTCCTGCGCGGCCGCCGCGATTTCGACGTCCTGTTCGAGCCCGAGGAGCGGGTCTCGCTGGGAAGCGTCTCCGGCGCCCGGGACTTCCTGCTGCTGACGACGCTGGACAACGTGCGCGGCCGGCTCTACCGCCTCACCCCAGGCGAGGACGGCTGGAGCCGCGACGAGGTCCGCCTGCCGGGGCTGGGCACGGTGGGGATCGAGGCCGCCAGCGAGGAGAGCAACACCTTCCTGCTGGACTACACCGACTTCCTCACCCCCTCCAGCCTGTACGTGGCCGAGGGGGGCGGACAGCCCCAGCAGATCAAGTCGCTGCCGGCCTTCTTTGACGCCACCGGCATGCGGACCGAGCAGCACGAGGCCACCTCGGCCGACGGCACGAAGGTCCCCTACTTCGTGGTCACCCCCAAGGGGTTCAAGGCCACCGGCAAGAACCCGACCCTCCTTTATGGCTACGGCGGCTTCGAGGTCCCCATGACGCCGTCCTACCCGGCCACCATGGGCAGCGCCTGGCTGGCCAGGGGAGGTGTGTACGTGCTGGCCAACATCCGCGGCGGCGGCGAGTTCGGGCCGCGATGGCACCAGGCGGCCCTCAAGGAGAACCGGCAGCGCGCCTACGACGACTTCGTCGCCGTGGCCGAGGACCTCATTGCCCGCAAGATCACCTCGCCCAAGCACCTGGGGATCATGGGCGGCTCCAACGGCGGCCTTCTCGTGGGGGCGGCCTTCACCCAGCGCCCCGACCTGTTCGGCGCCGTGGTCTGCCAGGTGCCGCTGCTGGACATGCGCCGCTACAACCAGCTCCTGGCCGGGGCGAGCTGGATGGCCGAGTACGGCAACCCCGACGTGCCCGAGGAGTGGGCCTACATCCAGAAGTACTCCCCGTACCACAACCTCAAGAAGGAGGCCTCCTATCCCCAGGTGTTCTTCCGCACCTCGACCCGCGACGACCGGGTCCACCCCGGCCACGCCCGCAAGATGGTGGCCCGGATGCTCTCCATGGACAAGCCTGTGTTCTACTGGGAGAACACCGAGGGCGGGCACGCCGGCGCCGCCAATAACAAGCAGCGCGCCTACGGCTCCGCCCTGGACTATGCCTATCTGTGGAAGATGCTGCGCTGACGAGGCGCGTCCTCACCCCCGGAGGTGCCCATGGTTGGTCTGACGTCCCTGTGGCTTCCCATCCTGCTGTCCGCAGTCGCCGTCTTTCTGGTGAGCTCCATCCTCCACATGGTGCTCACCTACCACCGGTCGGACTTCGGCCCGATGCCCGGGGAGGACAGCGTCATGGCCGCCTTCAGGAAGGCCGGCGTGTCCCCTGGCGAGTACGTCATGCCCCACTGCGCCACGCCGGCGGAGATGAAGGCGCCGGCCTATCAGGAGAAGCTCAAGTCCGGCCCGGTGGGCTTCGTCACCGTCCTGGGGCCAGGCGGCTTCAACATGGGGGTGAGCCTGGTGCTTTGGTTCATCTACAGCCTGGCCATCGGCGTCTTCGCGGCCTACGTGGCCGGCCGCACCCTGCCGGCGGGCACCGAGTACCTGCAGGTGTTCCGCATCACGTCGACCGTGGCCTTCGTGGCCTACGCCATGGGGCTGTGGCAGAACTCCATCTGGAACAAGCGCCCCTGGAGCACGACGCTGAAGTTCACGTTCGACGGCCTGGTCTATGCCCTGTTCACCGGCGGGGTGTTCGGCTGGCTCTGGCCCTAGTCTCCACCCGCGCCCGGCTCGGTCATGGAGCGGGGGTCCAGCGCCCGGTCCAGCTCGTCATCGGGGAGCACCTTCTGCTCCCGGGCTACCTCACGCACCGTCTTGCCGCTGGCGTAGGCCTTCTTGGCGATGGCCGCCGCGGCGTCGTAGCCGATGAGGGGGGCCAGCGACGTGCACATGGCCAGGGACTTCTCCACCATGGACTCGCAGCGCTCCTTGTCGGCCTCGATCCCCTCCACGCACTTCTCGGCGAAGACGCGTGACGCCGCGGCCAGCAGCTCCACCTCCTGGATGAGGTTGTAGGCCAGCACCGGCATCATGACGTTGAGCTCGAAGTTGCCGCTCATGCCGGCCAGGGCCACGACGGCGTCATTGCCCACCACCTGGGCCGCCGCCATGGTGACCGCCTCGGCGATGACCGGGTTGACCTTGCCGGGCATGATGGACGAGCCGGGCTGGGTGGCCGGCAGCCGGATCTCGCCGAGGCCGCAGCGGGGCCCCGACCCCAGCCAGCGGATGTCGTTGGCGATCTTCATGAGGGACGTGGCGATGGTCTTGAGCTGGCCCGAGGCCTCCACGCAGCCATCCTTGGCCGCCTGGGCCTCGAAGTGGTTGGCCGCCTCCCGGAACTCCAGCTTGGTCTCCTCGGAGATCACCGCGATGGCCCGGCGGGCGAACTCGGGGTGGGTGTTGATCCCGGTCCCCACCGCCGTGCCGCCCAGGGCCAGCTCGGCCAGGGCGTCGGAGGCGCGCCGGGCCCGGGCCAGGGACTGATCCACCTGGGCCCGGTAGTCCCGGGCGATGTGGCTGCTGAGCACTCGGTCCACTTTCACCCGTGGCGAGACACCCCGCTTGGCATGCGCGTAATAACCGCTTCGACTCACGCCGAGCACCGCGCACAGCCGCTTCACCGGATAGCGAGAAGCATGGGCCTGGATGAAGGCGTGCTTCACTTGGATTCCTTGGCAAAGTATCTCGCGGCTTTTTTTAAAATCTCGTTCTCCTCTTTAAGCCGCACGTTCTCGCGCTTCAACCGCTCGAGTTCCGCCACCGGCTCCGGTCGCCGGCCCGACCCGGGAAAAGCCGCCTCGCCATTGGCGTCCACATCCGCTTTCCACTTGTGCAGCTTGCTGCGTGGAATGCCCAGCTCCCGCGCCAGC
>JBFGDW010000190.1:0-6645 GCA_041580435.1 Candidatus Polarisedimenticolia bacterium
GCGCCCGGCGCCAGGGTGCGCTTCCTGGCCATGGAGATGGTGGAGGGGGAGGACCTGGCCCGGCGCCTGGAGCGCGGCCGCCTCCCGGTGGATGAGGCCCTGGCCGTCGCCACCCAGATCGCCGGCGCCCTGGAGGCGGCCCACGCCCGGGGCGTCATCCACCGCGACCTGAAGCCGGCCAACGTGGTGCTGACGCCGGAGGGCAAGGCCAAGGTGCTGGACTTCGGTCTGGCCAAGGCGGTGGAGGCCTCGGCGGCCGCGTCCTCATCGGGGAGCAGGGATCTGTCGCTATCCCCCACGGTCACCTCCCTGGGCACCGTGGCCGGCGTCATCCTGGGCACCGCGGCCTACATGTCCCCCGAGCAGGCCCGGGGCCGGACCCTGGACCGGCGGACGGATCTCTGGTCGTTCGGCTGCGTGCTCTACGAGTGCCTCACGGGCGTGCAGCTCTTCAGGGGCGAGACCGTCTCCGACTCCCTGGCCGCCATCCTCCGCCAGGATCCCGACTGGTCGCGTCTCCCCGACGACACGCCGCCCCTGGTGCGGCTGCTGGTGCGCCGCTGCCTGGCCCGGGATCCGGACAGGCGCCTCCAGGACGCCGGCGACGCACGCCTCGACCTGGAGATGTCCCGGGAGGACCCGCGCGGCGAGGCGCTGGGGCTGGTTCCCGTGGAGGGATCCGGGCCAGCGCGTCCAACCGGCCTGAGCCGCTGGCTGCCCTGGGCCGTGGCCGGCGCCGCGCTCCTGGTAGCGGGGATCATGGCCGTGGAGGGCCTGGGCACCGCGCCCTCGCCTCCGGCCTCACCTCGCCGCCTTACCATCCCGGTGCCCGGCTACACCGAATTCGGCGACCTGCAGGCCTCGCCGCCCGCCGTCTCTCCGGACGGGCGGCACGTGGTGTTCGGGATCACCGCCAGCGACGGGGAGTCCCAGCTCTGGCTCCGGCCCCTCGATGATTTCGAGGCCCGCCAGCTGCCGGACACCCGCGGGGCCGAGTACGCCTTCTGGTCGCCCGACAGCCGCCACGTGGGCTACTTCCGGGGAGGGAAGCTGCGCCGCGTGGAGATTGCCACCGGCCGCTCCCAGTCCATCGGCGGCGAGGGCTCCTCCTACCCGCGGGGCGGATCGTGGAATGCCCGCGGGCAGATCATCTACTCGCCCAACTCCAACGCCGGCATCCACCTCATCGACGCGGCCGGGGGGGAGCCGAGAATCCTGACCACCATCGACCCGGACATCCCGGATTGCAGCCATCGCTGGCCCGTCTTCCTGCCTGATGGAGAGCGCTTCCTCTTCGTCCTGTGGACCAACGACCTCCAGTCCCAGGAAAAGCATGGAGGCATCTACCTGGCCTCGCTCTCGGGCACGGCGCCGCCCCGCCGGATCCTGGCCGACGCCTCCAGCGTCGCCTACGCGCCGCCCGGGTACCTGCTGCTGGTCCGCGGCGACAATCTCATCGCGGTGCCGTTCGATGCGGGCTCCGCCTCGGTGGCCGGGGAGGCCGCCGTGATCGCCACGGGGGTCCTTCGCAACAAGGCCAACGGACACAGCGCCTTCACCGTCTCGGCCGAAGGGACGCTTGTATATGCCAGCGGCCAGGCCTTCCTGCCCGCCGACCTGGTCTGGTACCAGCGCAGCGGCAAGGTCAGTCCGGGGCCGCTGGACCCGGCGCCCTACACCCGCCTGCGCCTGGCGCCCGGCGGCCGGCGCGCGGCGACGTCCATTCCAGGCGCCTCGGGGGACGCCGAGATCTGGATCATCGACCTGGATCGCGGCGTCCGTACCCGGCTGACCCAGGTCACGGCCACCACCGACTACCCCATCTGGTCGGGCGACGGCGAGCAACTGCTCTATGCCTCCCAGGAGACCGGCAGCTTGGATGTCTTCCTGCGCAGGGCCGACGGATCCGGCGACGCCCAGCAGGTGCTCGTGGACGCCGTGGACAAGATCCTCTATGACTGGTCGCGGGACGGGAGCCTCATCGCCTACTGGCCGATGGCCTCGGGGAGCGGGACACCCGATCTGCACATCTTTTCCATGGCGGCGAAACAGTCACAGCCCCTCCTCACGGGTGACGCCTCCTACGGCGGCGCCCGGTTCTCGCCGGATGTCCGCTGGCTCACATACATCTCCGATGACTCGGGGCGGCCGGAGGTCTTTGTCCAGGCCCTGGAGCGGGCCCAGGACGGCGGCGTCCGGGCCGGAGCACGCTGGCAGGTCTCCACGTCAGGCGGGTCCCACCCCCACTGGCGCGACGATGGCGGCGAGATCACCTACGTCGACCCCCAAGGCCGGGTCATGGCCGTGAGCCTCACCGAAGGGGATGGCAAGCTGGTGCTGGGGGCCCCGGCGGAGCTGTTCACCGTGGACGGCATGATCGTGGACATGGACGCCACCAGCGATCACGAGCGCTTCCTGGCCCTCACCCGCGACGAAGTGGGCAGCGAGCCGCTGCACGTGGTCCTGGACTGGCCGGCCGGGATCT
This sequence comes from Candidatus Polarisedimenticolia bacterium, assembly GCA_041580435.1. Classification (GTDB taxonomy): domain Bacteria; phylum Acidobacteriota; class Polarisedimenticolia; order SMYD01; family SMYD01; genus JBFGDW01. Next base: position 2,486 of record JBFGDW010000190.1, read on the forward strand.
AGAGGTTCGTCCCGCTCCCGGCTACTTCCTGCGCTTCTTGGGCGTCGCGCCAGCCGCTTCCACGCCCCGGACGAACTCCTCCACGCTGTACTCGGCGATGGCGTCGCCGATGACCTCCAGGGGAAGGTCCTCCACCTTCTTGAAGCGGACGCACGACTTGCCGGCGTCCAGGCGCTTGCCCGCCGCCTTGAAGGCGGCCTCGAAGCGCTTACGCGCGTCGGCGCTCATGTAGCAGCCGGTGAGGTAGATGGCCATGTGGTTCTTCTGGGAGGCCAGGGCGGCGTACATGAGGGGCTTGCCGTTGTAGGTGTCGGGGCAGGTCTTGAGGGGGACCTCGTAGCTGATCATCCCCCAGTTCATGGCCTCCTGGTATCCGCTGGGCAGGTTCTTGCGGATGACCTTGCGCACCTCTGACAGCGCCTTGCGGCGATCGGGTGGAAGGCTGTCCAGGTACGCCTTGACGCTGGTGGCCTCGGATTGCATGCGGCTCCCCCCCTGATCTCAGCTGCTGGCCGGGCGGGCGATGAGATCGAACTTCACCACCACGTCGTCGCGGATCAGGTCGTCGGCCTTGCCCTTGTACTCGATGCCGAAGTCGAACCGCTTGATGGAGAACTCGGCCCTGGCGGTGACCTGGCCCGGCAGCACCTCGATGGTGGCGGGGAAGGAGATGCTCTTGGTGACGCCGTGGAGGTCAAGGTTGCCGGTGACCAGGTAGCCGCTCTCCGCCGGGATGATGGTGGTGGAGGTGAAGCTGGCCTGGGGGTAGGTGGCCACATCGAAGAAGTCGGGGCTCTTGAGGTGGCCGGTCAGGCGCTCGTCGTCGGCCCAGAGGGATGTGGTGTCGATCATGAGGCGGACGCTGGACTGGGCCGGATCGCCGTCCACCAGCCTGATCTCCCCGTCGAACTCGTTGAAGCCGCCATCATGGCTGCCGGTGATCTTGGAGCCGATGAACTCCAGCGTGGACTCGTCGGCGACGGTGTAGACCTCCGCGGCGGGCTCGGGTGGTGCCGGCGACGCCTCGGGCGCGGAGACCTTGGCGGCAGGAACGTTCTCGGCGGGGTCGGAGCACCCCGCGGGAGCCAGCAGCACGAGGGACAGGCAGCAGACAGGCAGCAGCGACATCTTCATGATCGGCAATCTCCGTCGTGTAGGGGTTGGGGTGTTCCAGGCGGGGCTCTCCGGCCGGCCCGGGCTCAGTCCCGGTGGGCCAGCCAGAGGTCGCCCTCCGTCACGAGGTCCATAGTATACAGATCCTGGCCGCCCGGGCCCAGGAAGACCGTTCCACCGCCTGGGTCCAGCCCTTCGGCGATGGGGGTGACCGTGGGGCCGTCGATCTCCACCAGGTAGGCCCGATGGCGCCAGCGGAGAATGCCGCGGCGCCCGTCATCCAGCCACGCAACGCCGGGCCAGGTCACATCCTGCGACCGCGCCTCCCCGCTCAGGGGCACGCTCCGGCTGGACCCCTCTTTCAGGTCGTGGACCAGCAGCGCGGGCCGGGCGTAGCCATCGGCGTCGATGGCGACAACCTGCAGCCAGCGGCCGTCGGGTGAGAGGCTTCGCGGCACCAGGAACGCGTCACCCGCCGCCTTCTCCAGGTCCAGGCGCTCCATGGCGTCCTCGCCCACCGCCTCGTCGCGGACGGGGAAGCGGATGACACCCTGCCGGGTCGTGGCCAGGAGGAAGTCGCCGCCGGTCCCCCAGACCGGAAAGAGAAGGGAGCCCAGCTTCCCGGCGAGGCGGGTCTGCTGCCTGAGATCGCCGCCGTCCCGGCCGATGGTCCAGATCTCGTAGTCGCCGCTCCGGTTGGAGTAGAACGCCAACCGGGATCCATCGGGAGACCAGCGCGGGCCCCGATCCTTGGCGGCGTCATCGGTCAGCCGGCGCAGGCCGGTCCCGTCGGCCCGCATGAGATAGAGATCCTCCTGCATGAACGCCGTGCGGAACACGACCCACCCCTGGCTGGACAGGTCGGGGTCCACGCCGGTCAGGGTGCTCTCCAGGATCGTCCGGGCCGGGCCGGTGAGACGCCCCGCGCGGGCGTCGAACGGCCAGGCGGTCAGCCGCGATCGGAACTCCACCGTCCGGTAGACGAGCCGTCCCGCATCTGCGGACAGGCTCATCTGGCCGCCCCAGCGGGTGGGGACGGTGACGGCCGTGGGCTCGCCCAGGACCTCGCCACTGTCCGGGTCCAGGGCCACCCGCCACAGGTTCATCACCCCGCCCCGGTCGCTGGCGAAGTAGAGGTGCTCGCCGGACGGATCCCAAGCCGGGCTCCAGTCCACCGCCGCGCCGGTGGTGACCGGCCGGAGGTCGGTGCCGTCGGCCCGGATGGTCAGGACGTTGCGCACACCGGTGCTGGCCTCCCAGAACGCGATCCGCTCGCCGTTCGGCGACCACGCCGGCTGCACGGCGTCGCCGTCATAGAGCTTGCGCGGCTCGCCGCCGGCGGCATCCACCACCCAGAGCTCGCTGGTGATGCTGCGGCTTGAAGGGTCAGACTCCCCCTCGGTGGCGAAGACGATCTGCCGGCCGTCAGGCGACCACGACGGGTTGTGACCGAAGTCGGTGAGACGCCGCACCGACTCGCCGGTGGCCCCCATGATGAACAGGCCGCCACCGCCGCGCTCGGAGTCGAAGGCGATGAACCGGCCGTCGGGAGAGAAGGCCGGGTGATCGTCATCGCGGTCCGAGTCCTCGGTGAGGTTGATGGCCCGCTGCCCGCCGGCCCGCAGCAGGTGGATGTCCAGATCGCCGCCGTCGGCGGCAACATAGGCCACGAACGCGCCGTCGGGGGAGAGGCTGGGCGAAGATTCCACCCCGGACTGGAAGGTGAGCTGGGTGAACCGGGTGAAGGCCGGGCTCCCGGCGGCGGCGGCGCCCGCACCACTCCCCGAGGAGAGGGAGACCACCTGCCGGCCGGCCACGAAGCCCGCCAGGACCAGGACCACCGCCCCGGCGGCGATCCACGGGGCCAGGCGGCCTACCGGCGTCCGCTGGCCGGCCGGCACGAACGCGGCCTCGTCCTCGGGCGCAGCCAGCGCCTCCTCCAGGATGACCCGGGCATCGCCCATGGCCTGCAGGCGCTGGCGCGGATCCTTGCGCAGGCAGCGTCCCAGCAGGCGCCGGACAGCTGCAGGCGTGGCCGCGGGCAGCGCCTCCCATGCGGGCTCGGAGCGCAGGACCGCTGCCAGGGTGTCCGAGATGGACTCGCCCACGAACGGCTTCTGTCCGCTGAGGGCCTCGAAGAGGGTGCAGCCGAACGACCAGATGTCGGAGCGGCGGTCGGCGGGACGGCCGTGGGCCTGCTCCGGGCTCATGTAGGCCGCCGTTCCCAGGATGACCCCCTCGCGGGTCGCTCCCGCGGTCAGCGTGGGGGATCGCGTCAGGTCGGACTCTCCCGCCTCGGGCTCCAGGAGCTTGCCCAGGCCGAAGTCCAGCAGCTTGACACCAGCCTCCGGAGCCGAGATGTCGCTGCCGCCGGCCGAGGCCAGCTTGATGTTGGCCGGCTTCAGATCCCGATGGATGATGCCGCGCTCATGGGCGACCTCCAGGGCGGCAGCGACCTGGCGTGCCATCTCCAGAGCCTGGGTCACCGGCAGCGGCCCGCGCTGCAGGCGCTGGGCCAGGTCCTCCCCCTCCACCAGCTCCATGGCGAGAAAGTGGACATCGCCGTCCTCGTGCAGGCCGTAGATCGCTGCCACGCCCGGATGGTTCAGGGACGCCAGCAGGCGCGCCTCCCGGGCGAACCGCTCCAGCCGCTCTGCGTCGCCGGCCAGGACGGGCGGCAGGATCTTGATGGCCACGTCCCGGCCGAGGGTGGTGTCGGCGGCCCTCCAGACCACGCCCATCCCCCCCTCGCCGATCTTCTCCGCGAGGCGGTAATGGAGCAATCGCTGTCCAGGCTCGAGCTGCATGGGCGGTCAGAATACCACCTGTGCGGTGCATCCCACGAACCCTGACCCAGGGCACCGCAGCCGTGAACAGTTCAGGGTATGCTGGCGCCATGCGCGCCATGCTCATGACCGCCACCGGCCGTCCCCTGCAGCTGCGCCCCGATCACCCCGAGCCCGATGCCGGCCCCGGCGACGTGGTCATCCGCGTGGAGGCGTGCGGCGTCTGCCGCACCGACCTGCACGTGGTGGATGGCGACCTCC
>JBFGDW010000191.1:0-6643 GCA_041580435.1 Candidatus Polarisedimenticolia bacterium
CCGCCGCCGCCAGCCCGGGCTCTCCGCCCTCCGGCGCCAGCCAGGGGTGGCCCACAGGCAGCCGCTGCAGCGCGTCAGCCACCGACCCGGCCAGCACCGCGGACTCGGCGCTGCCCACCGCGCGCTCCAGCAGGGCGGTGGCGTGGGCCAGGAGGCCGGCCACCGAGGTGACACACACGGCCAGCAGGCCCATGGCCACCAGGGTCTCCACCAGGGTCGAGCCGGCCTCGCCGGCCCGGGGGGACGTGGGGCGCGGGTGCATCATGGCGTGCCTCCGGGATGGGCGCCGCCGGGAGTGGCGGGGCCGCCGGGCACGCTGCAACGCCGGTGCCACGGCCGCGCGGGGGACACCGGCGCCCGGCCGGGAGCGGCGTGCTCCGGAGTGCAACGGTGTCCGGTCCGGCTGTGCCAGGGTGGAGCAGGCCCGCGCCTGGGGGCGGCCCCTCAGCGGCTCCGGCGCAGCGCCTCCAGCGCCCGCTCCACTACCTCCGCGAGGGGCGCGGCGGCGTCCACGCGCCGCCCCAGCTCCCGGTAGCGGGAGAGGCGACGGGCCAGCCGGCGGCGGTACGCCCGACGGTTGGCGAGAAGCGGCCGCGTCGGTCCGGCGGCGGCGCAGCGCGCCAGCGCCTCGGCCAGGGGCAGGTCGAGCCACAGGGTGGCGCCACGCGCCGCCAGGAGCCGCCGGCTCGCGGCGCGCATGACCACCCCCGCGCCGCAGGCCACCACAGGCGCCGCCCCGCGCCGTCCGGCCACCGCGGCCACGGCCTCCGCCTCCAGCCGGCGGAAGGCGGGCTCGCCGTTCAGGCGGAAGATCTCGGCGATGGTGCGCCCGGCCCGGGACTCGATCAGCCGGTCCAGGTCGACGAATGGACGCCCCAGCCGGGCGGCCAGCCGCCGGCCCACCGACGACTTGCCGGCTCCGGGCAGGCCGATGATCCAGACCGGGCCCTCATGTGGGGATGACATCGGGCCGCAGGTAAAGCACCGCCAGGATGATGGCGATGGCCACCGGACAGACGTAGCGGACCAGCAGGGCCCAGATCCTCAGCACCCCCTCGTTCTGGCAGCCATCCCGGATCTCCGCCCGGGCGCCGTCGGTTCCCCACGCCCAGCCCACGAACAGGCAGATGAGGAGGGCGCCGATGGTGAGGCTGTAGGTGATGAACACCATGGCCATGAAGTCCATGAAGTTCATCCCGAACCAGTGGGTGCCGCTGAACAGCGCCGTGAGGGTGTGGGGGCTGGCCGGATCGCCGTTGGAGTAGGCCGAGGGGATGCCCAGCAGGAGGGAGGCCCCCCCCAGCAGCACCGCCGCCCGGCGCCGGCTCCAGCGCAGTTCGTCCACCGCCCAGGACACACCCACCTCCAGCAGGGAGATGGTGGAGGTGAGGGCAGCCAGGGAGAGGAGCAGGAAGAACGCGCCTCCGAAGACGATACCGCCCAGGGGCTGGTACGGGATGGAGGAGAAGATGGTGGGCAGCACCACGAAGATGAGGCCCGCCCCGCCACGGAGGTTCTCCAGGTTCGCTCCCGCGGCGGCGAAGGCCGGGAAGATGGCCAGCCCCGCCAGGAACGCGATGAGGGTGTCCATCCCCGCCACCAGGCCCGCCGAGGTCAACAGGTTCTCCCTCCGCCTCAGGTAGGAGCCGTAGGTGATCATGGCGCCCATCCCCAGGGACAGGGAGAAGAAGGCCTGCCCCAGCGCCGCCACCACCACCGGCGGCGTGATGTCCCCCCAGTCAGGCTTGAGGTAGAACGACAGCCCCGAACCCGAGCCGGGCAGGCTCACCGAGAACATGACCAGCCCCACCAGCAGGGCCAGCAGCACCGGCATCATGATCCGCGCCGCCAGCTCGATCCCCTTCTTGATGCCTCCCAGGACGATGAACACGGTCATGGCGATGAACAGGCCATGGAGGGCCATGTTCCAGCCACCGCTGCCCACCGCCTCCACGAAGAATTCCTGGGCGTGGGAGGCCTGCTCCACCGTGGAGAAGTCGCCGCGCACCGCCTTCACCAGGTAGCCCACGGTCCAGCCCGCCACCACCGAGTAGAAGGACAGGATGGCCACGCCGGTGACGACACCCAGGCTCCCCAGCAGCCACCAGGGGGTCCGGGGCTTGAGGACCAGGAAGGCCCCCACCGGGTTGCGCCGCGTCCGCCGGCCGATGGACAGCTCTGCCAGCATGACCGGCAGGCCCACCGCCAGCACGGCGGCCAGGTAGACCATGAGGAAGGCGGCCCCGCCGTTGCGGGCCGTCTCGGCCGGGAAGCGCCAGATGTTGCCCAGGCCGATGGCTGAGCCGGCGGCCGCCAGCACGAAACCGACCCGGCTGCGCCACTCTCCGCGGGCCGGAGAAGTTGGATCTTGCTGCACGTCAGCCTCCTCGCTTCTTCCGGTTCTCCCGGACGATGGCCACCATCACGGCGGCGGCGAACCCACCCCACACCAGGGTCAGGATCACGGCCATCATCACCGCGGCGCCGGTGCTCACGCCTGGCTCCAGCGCGCCAGGCGCGCATTGAACACCGCCAGCAGGCCCATGACCAGCCCCCACTGGAGGAGGCAGGTGCCCACCGAGGTCACGTGGAAGGGGTTCCACCACCCCTCGCGGTCGAAGGAGGTGATGGACAGGAAGAACCACCACCCCAGCATGGCGGCGAACTCCAGGGGGATGACCACGGCCAGGACGCCGTTGAACCACGCCCCCACCTGCACGTCCGAGCCGCTCCCGTTGATGCACTCGCGCCGGAACCGGTCCACGCCGTGGCGCAGGGCCGCGAAGGCCACGAAGACCCCCGAGACCATGAGGCCCACGCCCCAGACCCAGTCCTGGTTCTCGAAGAACGGCATCCAGAGCGCCGACGGGATCCCGAAGAGGAAGGCCATGGTGCCCACGAAGGCCAGGCTGCGGCCCCGGGATAGCCCCGTGTCCATGAACAGGCGCACCCCCAGCTCCAGCATGGCGATGAGGGAGCTGAGGGCGGCCACGCTCAGGGCCAGGAAGAAGACGGCGCCGAAGAACCCGCCCGCGGGCATGGCCGAGAACAGGCGCGGGATCCAGATGAAGGCCAGGCCATTGTTCCCCGAGCCCATCACCTCCAGGGCCTGCTCGTCGGGAAGGAACGCGAACACCGTGGGGACGATGGCGATCCCCGCCAGGAGCGAGGCCGAGTTGTTTCCCAGCCCCGCCATCACCGAGTTGAGGACGATGTCCTCCCGCTCGCGCATGTAGCAGGCGTAGGTCAGGATCAGGCCCCAGCCGGCGCCTGTGGACCAGGCGGACTGGGTCAGGGCCTCCAGCCACACCCGGTAATCCCCCAGCCGGGCCAGGTTGGGCGTGAACAGGAACTCCAGGCCGCGGCCAGCGCCCTCCAGGGTCACCGCCCGGCCGGCGGCCACCACCAGCAGCAGGAAGAGGGCCGGGATGAGCAGGCGGTTGGCCCGCTCGATCCCCCGCACCACGCCCCGGTGGATGACGGCGACCCCCATCCCCAGGGCCAGGCCATGGAACAGGACCGGCCCCAGGCTTCCCGAGCCGGCCCAGGCGGCCCAGAGCGCCTCGCTGTCCCCTCCCAGCCGGCCGCTGACGGCCAGCACCAGGTAGCGCAGGCACCATCCCGAGACCACGGAGTAATAGAAGAGGATGGCCAGGGTGCAGAAGCCCACGAACCCCCCCATCCAGGCGTAGCGCGCCCCCACCACCCGGGCGAACGCGCCGATGGTCCCCTTGCGGGCGGTCTTCCCCAGGGCGAACTCCACCATGAGCAGGGGGATGGACCAGAGGAAGAGGGCCAGGATCCAGGGGATCAGAAAGGCACCGCCGCCGTTGGCCGCCGCCACCCGGGGGAAGCGCCAGATGTTGCCGGTCCCCACCGCCATGCCCAGGGCGGCCAGGATGAGGGCCCAGCGGCTGGTGAACAGCTCCCCCTTGCCGATGACGCCCTCCCCGCCGCGGCTCAGCCGGTGGAGGCGGTCGCCCGGCCGGCGTCGGCGCCCGCCTTTGCTCCAGTGGCGGGCTTCCGCTTGCTGCTGATGAACCTCTCCATGAACTTGGTGTCGAAGCGCCCGGCGACGAAGTCAGGATCCGAGATGATGCGGAGCTGCAGCGGGATGTTGGTCTTGATCCCCTCGATGATGAACGAATCCAGGGCCCGGCGCATGCGGGAGATGGCCTCGATGCGGTTGTTCCCCTTGGTGATGACCTTGGCGATCATGGAGTCGTAGTACGGGCTCACCACGCAGTCGGCGTGGGCGAAGGTGTCCACCCGGAGGCCGGGGCCTCCGGGGACGTGGAAGGCGGTGATGCGCCCCGGGCTGGGGGCGTAGGTCTGGGGGTCCTCGGCGTTGACCCTGCACTCCAGGGCGTGGCCGTGGAACTCGATCTCCTCCTGGCGCACCGACAGCGGCTGGCCGGCGGCTACCTGGATCTGCTCCTTGACCAGGTCCAGGCCGGTGACCCCCTCGGTGACCGGATGCTCCACCTGGATGCGCGTGTTCATCTCGATGAAGTAGAACTTCCCGTCCTCGTCCAGGAGGAACTCCACCGTGCCGGCGTTGGTGTACCCCACCGACATCGCGGCGCGCACCGCCGTGGACGTCATCTTGCGGCGCAGCTCCTCGTCCAGGGCCGGCGAGGGCGCCTCCTCCAGCAGCTTCTGGTGCCGGCGCTGGATGCTGCATTCCCGCTCCCCCATGTGAACCACGTTGCCGTGCTCGTCGCCAAATACCTGGATCTCCACGTGGCGGGGGTGGGCCAGGTAGCGCTCCAGGTACACCGCGTCGGAGCCGAAGGCGGCCGCCGCCTCGTTGCGCACCTGGGGCAGCAGGCGGACGAGCTCGTCCCGGTCCTCGGCCACCCGCATCCCCTTGCCCCCTCCGCCAGCCGCCGCCTTGATGAGGAGCGGGAAGCCCACCCGCTCGGCGGCCTCCTCCGCCTCCTCCTGGGAGGTGATGACCCCCGATCCCGGCACGCAGGGGACCTTGGCCCGGGCCATGGCCTCCCGGGCCAGCGCCTTGTCCCCCATGGTCCGGATCACCTCGGGGGATGGGCCGATGAACTTGAGGTTGCAGGCCCCGCAGACCTCGGCGAAGTGGGCCGACTCGGCCAGGAAGCCGTAGCCTGGATGGATGGCATCGGCACCGGTGATCTCCGCCGCGGCGATGATGGCGCTCACGTTGAGGTACGACTCGCTGGCCCGGGCCGGCCCGATGCAGACATCGTCGTCGGCGAACTTCACATGCAGCGAGTCGGCGTCGGCCTGGGAGTGGACGGCCACCGTCTGGATCCCGAGCTCGCGGCAGGCCCAGATGATCCGCAGGGCGATCTCGCCGCGGTTGGCGATGAGGATGCGCTTGAACATGCTCGGATGCCCGGGAGCGGGCCGGCGCGCCTCAGGCCGCCACGGGTCGCAGGCGGAAGAGGACCTCGCCGTACTCCACCGGCTGGCCGTTGGCAGCGACGATGTCGACCACTTCCCCGTCGGTGTCGGACTCGATCTCGTTCATCAGCTTCATGGCCTCGACGATGCACAGCACCTGGCCGCGCTTGACGATGGAGCCGACCTCCACGAAGACGTCTGCCTGGGGGTTGGGCGCCCGGTAGAAGGTCCCCACGATGGGGGACTTGACCTCGTGGAGGTTGTTGGCCGGGGCGGCGGCGGGAGGCGGGGCTGGCTGGGACTGGCCGTCCTGGGCGGCGGCCGGGGCCTCGGCGGGGGGCGCGGCCGGGGCCACGGAGGGGGCCATGGCGCCGCCCCGCTGCCGGACCAGCTTGAGCTTCAGGCCTTCGCGCTCCATCTCGAAGCGGGAGAAATCGCTCCGGGAGATGAAGTCGATGAGCTCCTGGATGTCCTTGAAGTCGGAGATGATCTCACTCCAGCGGCAGCACGCCGACGGGCCGGCCCCGGCCTCCTGGCCGCCGGCGCGGCCGGAAGCCTAACACGTCGCCGACCGGCGAGGCAACGCCGCCCGCCTCCAGCCGGGGCGCGCCCGGCACCACCGTGCCTACGGCATCTCGCGTTGACAGAATGACTTGGAGGCCGTTAGCATGCCGCTTCCTAGTGCCTGCCTCGCCCATGCAAACCACCCCCATCCCTCCCCGTCCCGCACCCCCGCTGCGGGCAGGAGCCTCGCCTTGACCCGGCCGGCGGGCGCCGGTCGATCCCGGCTCATCTACCCGCTGCTCCAGGGCCTGGTGCGGGGGGCGCTGGCCGTGGGGTTCCGCCTGGCCTATCGCGGCCGCGAGCACGTGCCCGGCTCTGGCCCCCTCATCCTGGCCGCCAACCACCAGTCGTTCCTCGACCCGTTCTTCCTGGGCGCCGGGATCCCCCTGCGACCCCGCTATCTGGTCTACTACACCTACATGCGGATGCCGCTGATCGGCGCCGGCGCCCGCTTCTTCGGTGGCCTGCCGGTGGGGCATGGCCCCCCTGCCCGCTCCCTCAGGAGCGCCCGCGCCGCCCTGGAGGCAGGCGACGTGGTCGAGATCTTCCCCGAGGGGGCCCGCAGTCCGGACGGCCGGGTCCACCCCTTTGCCCGCGGCTTCGCGCACCTGGCCCGGGTCACCGGAGCGCCGGTGCTGCCGGCGGCCATCCTGGGCGCCCATGGCGCCTGGCCCCCCGGTCGCAAGCTCCCCCGGCC
>JBFGDW010000192.1:0-6633 GCA_041580435.1 Candidatus Polarisedimenticolia bacterium
CCAGGGCCTCCTCGATGGGGCGGCTGACGTCGTTCTCCACCTCCTCGGGGGCGGCGCCCGGGTACTCGGTGCGCACCGTCAGGCTGGGGTCGGTGAGCTCGGGAAGCAGGGCAACCGGCAGCCGGATGTAGCTCAGGTAGCCGAAGACCACCGCCGCCAGGAAGACCATGAGAATGGCCACCGGCCGGGTGGTGAGGAAGCGGGAGAGGTGCCCCTGGTCCCTCACCGGGCGCCGCCGGCGGTGCGGGCCACCCCCGGCGGGCCGTCGGCAGGGGCGTCGTCCTTCTCCTCCGGATCACCCGGCAGGCGCACCAGGCTGCCCCCCTTCAGGCCCGCCTGGCCGGCCACCACCACCTGGTCACCGGCATCCAGCTGTCCCGCCGGCTCCACGTGCTCCTTGTCGGACAGCACCGGCACCACCGGGACGCGCTCCACCCGGCGCCCGTCCCCCAGCCGGAAGACGAAGACCCGCTCCTGGTCGTAGACCAGGGCCCGCTTGGGCACCAGCACGGCGTCCTCGTGCACCGCGGTCACCAGGCCCACGTCCACGTACAAACCGGGAAGCAGGCCCGGCTGCCCGCCCACCGCCACGGTGACCTTGATGGTGCCGGTCCTGGGATCCACCACCGGCGCCACCCGTTCGATGGAGCCGGAGTAGGCGCGACCGCCAAGGGCCTGGGCCGTGATCCGTGCCGGCTGGCCGGTGGAGAGGCGCGCCAGGCTCTTCTCGGGGACGTACACCCTGGCCACCATGGAGTCGAAATCCACGATGTCGAACAGGTGCTGGCCCACGGTGACCTGATCGCCGCGCTTCACCAGCCGGGAGGTGACGGTGCCTCCGATGGGAGCGCGCACCTCCGTGTAGCCCAGCTCGCGCTCGGCGTCGGCCAGGGCGATGGCCAGCTGCTCCAGCTCGTAGACGGCGTCATTGAACTTCTGCTCGCTGATGAGGTTCTCGGCAAAGAGGCGCTTGAGGCGATCGTGCTCCCGTCCGGCCCGATGGTGCTGGCTCGTCACCTTGGCCAGGTTGTTGCGCTGCTCCTCGTCCTGGAGCCGCAGAAGCAGCTGCCCCTTCTGGACGCGATTTCCCTCCTCCACCAGGAGCTCCCGCACCAGCCGGGCCGCCTGGGAGTAGACCTGGACGTGGCGCTCCGCCTCCAGATTGGCGGAGAAGCGGAGCACCTCCTCGATGCGTCCCCGCTCCAGGGCGGCCACCTCCACCGGGACGGCCTCTTCCTTCTTCTTGTCCTTGGCGTCCTTGCCGGCGCCGTCCGCCTGGGTGCCCTCCGCTGCGGCGGCCGAGTCACCCGCCGCGGCGCGGTTGTCGCCGGTGCAGCTGGCGGTGGCGAGGAGAGCGGTGGCGAGAGCGGCCGCCGCCAAGGGGAAGGGTCCGGGAGAGCTGCGCCATGTCCGGGAGGTTCTGCTCATGTGGGTGCCTCGTGTCGCGGGGAGATCCGGTGCGGCCCCCCCCTCCTTGCACCGTAAGTACGAGAAAAGGGGGGGGAGGGTTCCGGAGCCGGCGGGAACGGGCCATGGCGGCGCGCCGCCCGCCCGTGGTAGATTGACGCCCGCAGCACGGGCGGGCATAACTCAGTGGTAGAGTACCAGCTTCCCAAGCTGGGGGTCGTGGGTTCGAATCCCATTGCCCGCTCCAGCGCCGCCGCGCGACCCGCGCCAGGGGCGGCTCGCGGCAGCAGCCGCCTTGTCGCCCGGAACCCACTGTGTTATCGTGACTTGGGTCTTCCCGCCGGACCCGACGCGGGGCGCGCATGCAGACCATCCTGATGGAGGACGATCCCCGGCTGTTCCGCGATCTCGAGGACTCGCTGCTGCGCCGCCGCGCCCTGCGGCTTCTCACCGCCGGCAGCGAGGAGGACCTGCTGCGGCGCACGCGCCAGGAGCAGCCTGACCTGGTGGTCCTGGGACCCGGCTGCAGCCAGGAAACGGCCGCCCGCCTCCGCCAGGGCCTGGCCAGCCTGCCCCGCCCCCCCCTCTGCCTGCATTGCCCTCGTCCTGGTGCGGGGAGCGCGCTCCTGGAGGAGATGCACCGCCACCTGGGGATGGCCCGCAGGACGGATGAGCGGCTGGCCTGCCGCGTGACGGCGCACGTGACGGCCGGCGGCGAGACGCGCCGCGGCGTCACCCGGGATGTGGCGGCCGGAGGGATCTACGTGGCCAGCCGCGAGCCATTCCAGGCCTCCACCGAGGTGCAGGTGCGGCTGCGCAGCGCCGCCGGTGCCACCGCCGAGGCCGCCGGGCAGGTCCTGAGGGCGGTGACGCCGGACGATGCAGGGGAGCACCTGTCCGGGATGGCCATCGGCTTTGGCGCCGGGCACGGCCTGGATTCCGCCTGCCTCGCGCATCTGGCGGCCGGCGCCGGGACGGTGCCGTGAGCGGAGCCAGGTTGCTGGTGGTGGACGATGACGCCGACGTGTCGGCCATGGCCGCCCTGGTGCTGCGCCGGGCCGGGCACAGCGTCACCACGGTGGCCTCTGGCGAGGCGGCCCTGGCCCAGGCCCGGCAGATCCCCTACGACCTGATCCTGCTGGATATCAACATGCCCGGCATGGACGGGTGGGAGGTGCTGCGCGTCCTGAAGGCCGACGACGAGACCGCCGCCATCCCCGTGGCCATGTTCTCGGTGCGGGGCGAGGTGCGGGACAAGATCCACGGCCAGCAGGAGGGCGCCTTCGACTACATCACCAAGCCTTTCGGCGTGGAAGAGCTCATCGCCCGGGTGGCCGGCATCCTGGAGAAGCGCGCCGCCACCGGCAGGGGTGCGCGCCGGTGAGCCGCGAGAGCAATGAGCTTTACCGGTACCGCACCGGCTACCTCAAGTTCAAGAGCGCCCTGTGCGACCGGAACACCGGGCTGCTCTGCTACCCGCTGCTCCTGGACGAGATCCGACGCCACTTCGAGAGCCAGCAGCGGCTCGGAGTGCTGGTGCTGCAGGTGGGGGAGCTGGCGCGCATGGAGGCGGTCTACGGCTGGCAGGCCTGCGACCGTCTGCTGCAGCGCGCGGCCGACACGCTGCGGGCCGCGGTGAAGGACCGGCTGGGGCCGGGCGCCCTGCTGGCCCAGGACGGCGTGCACCAGGGCCGTTTCGTGATCTTCCTGCCTGGCACGGCTGACGGAAAGCCGCTGGGCGCGTTGCAGGCCCTGGCCGCGGCGGAGGACCTGCGCGAGCGGGTGGCCGATGCCTTCTCGGGGCCGGAGTTCGCCGGCATGGCGCCGGCCCCCTCCTTCGTCGCCGGCGCGGCCCTGCTCACCGACAACCCCTACTTCCGCTTCGAGCGGCTGCTGCGGGCGGCCATCGACGGCGCGCTGGCGGGCGGGCGCGAGGCCGCGTCCGGCACCGGCGGCGATCTGGAGCGCGAGATCCGCGAGCTGATCCGGAGGGGCGACATGCACATGGTCTACCAGCCCATCCTGGAGCTGGCGGACCGCTCCCTGGTGGGATACGAGGCGTTCGTGCGCGGCCCCGCCGGCTCGCCGCTGGAGCGGCCGGCCATGCTGTTCTCCTACGGCGATCAGATGGGGCTGGGGCACGAGCTGGACCGGGCCTGCCGGCAGCGGGCGCTGGAGGCGGCCGCCGGCCTGGATGCCGACAGCCTGCTGTTCGTCAACACCCTTCCCGGCGCGCTGGTGGCCGGGGCCGGCGAGGATGCCGGGCTGTCGGGTCTCATGGCGCGAGCCGGCCGGGAGCCGGAGCAGGTGGTGCTGGAGGTCGCCGAGAGCCGGCTGGAGGGGAGCCACGGCGAGGGGAACGCGCTGGCCGAGCTGCGCCGGCTCGGCGTGGGGCTGGCGCTGGACAACGCCGGCTCGGGGTACGCGACGCTGCAGCTCATCACGGACCTGAAACCCGATTTCGTCAAGATCGACCCGACCCTCATCCGCGGGCTGGACCAGCACCTGGTGCAGCAGGAGGTCGCCCGCTCGGTGGTGGCCGTGGCCGAGCGGGTGGGGGCCCGGGTGGTGGCGCCCGGGGTGGAGACCGAGGCCGAGGCGCAGACGGCGAGCCGCTGCGGCGTCCCCCTGGCCCAGGGGTTCCACCTGGCCCGCCCGCGGCCGCCTGCGACCGTCCCCCGGGGCGGCGAAGACGCCAGGGGGGCCGCCAGGCTGTAGAATCTCACCACGCACCGCCAACCCCCCTCTCTCCGACAGCCAACGATGACCGCACCGCCCGGGGCTCCCCACGGGGCCCGGGGAGGTGTGCCCGCGGGCCGGCAGGGCCGGCCGGAGGTGGAGACGTGACGATGCAGGAGGCATGGCTGCTGGCCGGCACGGTGGCCTTCGTGGCGCTGGTGGTGAGCGTCTGGGCCGTGGTGCTGGCGCGCCGCGCCGTGCGCGGCCGCCGCGCCCTCCTGGACGGGATCCGGGGGCTGGGGGAGGGTGATCTGAGCCGGCGCCTGGGCGAGCAGGAGGCCGGCCCCATGGCGGCGGGGATCTTCAACCAGGCGGCCCGCGACCTGGACGAGCGGATCGAGCGGGCCCTGGCCAGCCTGTCCGGGCTGCGCTCCCTGGCCGGCTCACTCTCCGGCATGGTGATGCTGGACCTCAACGGCGAGGCGGAGGTGCGTGAGGTGCTGGGGGATCTGGAAGGACTCACGGGCCACCGGCCCGCCGCGGTCATCGGCCGGCACGTGGCCTTCTTCCTGGCCAGCGAGTCGGACTGGTCCGCGGCGCTGGAGCAGCTTCGCACCGAGGATGGGAAAGAGGCGCGCCTGCCGGCGGCGCTGCGCCACCAGGGAGGGGAGCTGCAGGAGGGGGAGATCCAGGTGCGGCGGGTGGAGGATGGCGGCTACCGGGTGGTGCTGGCCAGCGTCCAGGGCAGCGCCGCTGCCGCCGAGCGCGCCGCCACCGCGGAGGCCCGCCTGGCCGCCTTCACCGCCGCCCTGCCCGACGGCGTGGCCCTCCTGGCCGGCGGACGGGTGGCGTCGGCGAACCCGCGCCTGGCGCGCCTCCTGGGCGCGCCAGCGGACGATCTGGCCGGGCGGCGCTTCACCGCGCTGGTGCACGCCGCCGACCTGGTGTCCGCGCTGGCGCTGCTGGACGGCGCCGCCGGTCCGGGCGCGGCGCGGCTGCGGCTCCTGGGGCAGGGGGGCGAGGTGGTCCCGGCGGAGGTCACCGCCGGCCGTTGCACGCTGGAGGGGATCGAGGTGCAGATCCTGCTGGTGCGCGAGGCCGGGCCCCAGCCCGCCCGGGAGCGGCGGGTGGCGCTGTCGGGCGCCTGGCTGGGGGCGGTGCTGGAAGCCCGCCCCGAAGGGCTGGCTGTTCTGGCCAGGGCCGGTGACGGCGGTGGCTGGACCCCGGCCCTGGCCAACGCTGCCTTCCTGCGACTCCTCGGCCTGCCCGCGGGCCGCCTGCCCAGGCGCGCCGACCTGGAGGCGGCGCTGCCGGCGCGCTTCGCCGACCCCGGCATGGTGGGGGCCTTCCTGCAGGGGTTCCAGCGCGAGCCGGGCGCCACAGGGCACGGGCGCTTCGAGACCCGGGACGAGCCGCCGCGGCTGCTGGAGCTGGCGTGCCGCCCGGTGCAGGCGGCGGGGGAGAGCGTGGGGATCCTCTTGCAGGTGCGCGACGCAACCGAGGAGGCCCGGGAGCGGGAGGGGCTGGAGTCGCGGGCGGCGGAGATGCAGGCGGCGGCGGAGGCGGCCCGGGCTGCTGCGGCAGAGGCGGCGTCCCAGCGGGCCGAGGCGGCCCGGCGCGTGCAGGAGCTGGAGCGGGCCCACGCCGACTTGCGGGAGCGGGACGAGATGAAGACCAACCTCCTGGGTAACTTCTCCCACGAGCTGCAGACTCCCCTGGTCTCCATTCGCGGCTACACCGAGATGATGCTCCGGGGTGACCTGGGGGAGATCACCCCGGACCAGAAGCAGGGACTGGAGGTCTCGCTGCGCAACATCCAGCGCCTCACCAGCCTCATCGAGCAGCTCATGGCCTTTGCCCGGACCGAGGAGGAGCTCACCGAGCTCACCCTGGAGACCTTCCCGGTCTGGCCGGTCCTGGAGGAGACCATCAGCTTGCTGGGAGACCGGGTGAAGGAGAAGGGGCTGCGGGTGACCACCCGCTACAGCACCGATCGCCTGGCGGTGCTGGCCGACCGCAACCTGATGGCCCAGGTGTTCAGCAACATCCTGGGCAACGCCGTCAAGTACAGCCGCCAGGGGGGGGAGGTGGCGGTGACGGTGCGCTCGGGCGGCCCGGACGAGCTGGTGGTGGAGGTTCGCGACGACGGCGTGGGGATCCCACGGGACGAGCAGGAGCGGATCTTCGAGCGGGGCTACCGGGCCAGCACCGCCGGCGGCACCCGGGGCAGCGGCATCGGCCTGGCGCTCGTCCGGGAGATCCTCAAGCGCCACGGCTGCCAGATCCGCGTCGACTCCCACCCGGGACAGGGCTCCACCTTCTCCTTCACCCTTCCCCTGGCTCCTCTGGACGATGACGCCGAGGCGGCGGGCGGCGCGCCCCCTGCCGCCGCCGGCCCGGCCTGATGCCGGCCCGGCGCTGACGCTGGGCCTCGTACAGCAGCATGGCGGCCGCGGCGGGGACCGACAGCGACTCCACCGCCCCCTCGGTGGGGACGCTCACCTGGGCCGCCGCGGCGGCCAGCAGCTCGCCGGGCAGGCCGGAGCC
>JBFGDW010000193.1:0-6630 GCA_041580435.1 Candidatus Polarisedimenticolia bacterium
CGACGCGGGCGGCCGGTCCGCGTCCAGTGAGCCTGCAAACCGCGGCGGGGTAAAGACCTCACCGCCACCGGCTGCGGCAGGTGCGTCGCGCCGGGCGCGGCACACGCACCGCGCACGTCGACCCGGCGCGCCGGCCAGGAGCGTGGCGACCACCCAGGCGGCTCGCGGCCTGCATCCCAGCACGTCCGGGCAGGGCGGAAGTGGGTCCGGTTCATCCTGTTCCCGCACAAGGGTTTTGCGCTCCACCGGCGCCCCGGGAAGTGCTATTTTCATCGGCCGGTTCCGAAGGAGGACGTGTTGATCATCGCCGTGCCCAAGGAGACCATCACCGGCGAGCGCCGGGTGGCGCTGGCCGCCGAGTCGGTGGCGCCGGTGCTGAAGCTGGGGGTCCAGGTGCGCGTCCAGGCCGGGGCCGGGAGCATGGCGGGCCAGGCCGACGCGGCGTACGAGAAGGCCGGCGCCGTGGTGGCGCCCACCGCCGCCGAGGCGCTGGCGGGCTGCCATCTCGTCGTGAAGGTCCGGCCGCCGTCCATGGAGGAGGCCAGCGCCCTTCCGGAGGGATCCACCCTCATCGCCCTGCTGGACCCGGCCGCCAATGGCCCGCTCCTGGAGCGCCTGGCCTCGCGGCGCATCACCTCCCTGGCGCTGGAGCGGGTGCCGCGCATCGCCCGGGCCCAGAGCATGGACGTGCTGTCGTCCATGAGCACGGTGGCGGGCTACAAGGCGGCCCTCATGGCGGCCGACCGGCTGCCGCGCTTCTTCCCCCTCATGATGACCGCCGCGGGGACGCTGTCGCCGGCCCGTGTGCTCATCATCGGCGCCGGCGTGGCCGGGCTGCAGGCCATCGGCACCGCCCGCCGCCTGGGCGCCAAGGTGGAGGCGTTTGACCCACGGCCGGCGGCCCGGGAGCAGGTGGAGAGCCTGGGGGCCCGATTCGTGGGGGCCGAGCTGCTGGACGTCGCCGTGGAGACGGCGGGAGGCTATGCCCGGGAGCAGACCGAGGAGGAGAGGGCCAAGCAGCGGGAGGCCCTCAAGGACTCGGTGGCCGCCGCCAACGTGATCATCTGCTCGGCGCTGGTGGCCGGGCGCAAGGCACCGGTGGTCCTGGACGAGGCCATGGTGCGGAGCATGGGGCACGGGTCGGTGGTCATCGACCTGGCTGCCGAGCAGGGAGGCAACTGCGCCCTCACCGAGCCGGGTGAGGAGGTGGAGCGCCACGGGGTGCGCATCTGCGGCCCCCTCAACGTGGCGAGCCAGGTCCCCTACGACTCCAGCCGCATGTTCTCCCGCAACGTGACCACGCTCCTGCGACACCTGATCAAGGACGGCCAGCTCATCCCGCTGCCCGAGGACGAGATCGCCGGCGCCTGCCTGACCACCCACCAGGGCCAGGTCTGGGAGAACGGCAAGCCGGTGGCGGCGGCGCCCCCGCCTCAAGGAGCAGCCTCATGAGCCCGGAAGCCCTGGTGGGCGCCCTGACGGTCTTCGTCCTGGCGGTGTTCGTCGGCTTCGAGGTCATCGGCCGCGTCCCGCCCCCCCTGCACACCCCCCTCATGTCGGGCTCCAACGCCATCTCGGGGATCACCATCGTCGGCGCCCTGCTGGTGAGCGGTGCCGGCTTTGGCGGCCTGGCGCGCTGGCTGGGGATGGCGGCGCTGATCCTGGCCACCATCAACGTGGTGGGCGGTTTCCTGGTGACCCAGCGCATGCTGCGCATGTTCACGGCGCGCCAGCGCGGCCGGGGGAAGGGGACCAAGAGTTGAGCACCGTCGCCCTGGAGCTCTCGTACCTGGCCGCGGCGGTGCTGTTCATCCTGGGGCTGCGCCAGCTCTCCTCGCCCAAGACCGCGCCCAAGGGGAACGCCACCGCCGCCGCGGGCATGCTCATCGCCGTGGCCGCCACGCTCCTGCACCAGGAGATCGTGGGATACGCCGACATCCTGATCGGCGTGCTGGTGGGCTCGGCCATCGGCGCCCTCCTGGCGGCGCGCATCCAGATGACGGCCATGCCGCAATTGGTGGCGCTATTCAACGGGCTGGGGGGCGCCGCCTCGGCCCTGGTGGCGGGCACCGAGGTGATCCGGCCCGGCACCGTCCTCCCCGGCCCAGCGGTGGTGGTCCCCGTGGCCCTGGGGGTCCTCATCGGGACCATGACGCTCACCGGGTCCCTGGTGGCCTTCGCCAAGCTCCAGGAGCTGGTGCCGGGGGGCGCCATCCGCAGCCGGTTGCTGCAGGTGATCAACGTGCTCATGGTCGCGACGGCCCTGGTGCTGTGCGGCGCCCTCCTGGCCCAGCCGTCTTCCCTGTGGGTGCTGGCGGGACTGGCCCTGGCTGCAGGCGTGCTGGGCGTGCTGGGCGTGGTGGGGATTGGCGGCGCCGACATGCCGGTGGTCATCGCCTTCCTCAACGCCTTGTCCGGACTGGCTGCCAGCGCCACCGGCTTCGCCCTGGGCAACGACGTTCTCATCGTCAGCGGTTCCCTGGTGGGGGCCAGCGGCGTCATCCTGACCCAGATCATGTGCAAGGGGATGAACCGCTCCCTGGGGAACGTGCTGTTCAGCGGCTTTGGGGCCGGGAGCGGGGCGGCGGCGGGAGCCGCGGCGGCCGGCGGCGCCGCGGCGGTCCGCGGCTACAGCCCCGAGGAGGCGGCCATGGTTCTCACCGGTGGACAGCTGGTCATCATCGTGCCGGGCTACGGCCTGGCGGTGGCCCAGGCCCAGCACACCGTGCGCCAGCTGGCCGACGAGCTGGAAAAGAAGGGGGTGGAGGTGCTCTACGCCATCCACCCTGTGGCCGGCCGCATGCCCGGGCACATGAACGTCCTGCTGGCCGAGGCCGACGTGGACTACGAGAAGCTCAAGGACCTGGACGAGATCAACCCCATGTTCCCCCAGGCGGACGTGGCCCTGGTGGTGGGGGCCAATGACGTGGTCAACCCGCTGGCCCGCTCGGACAACTCCAGTCCCATCCACGGCATGCCCATCCTGGACGCCGACAAGGCCGGCACCTGCATCGTCCTCAAGCGCAGCATGCGCCCGGGATTCTCCGGCATCGACAATCCGCTCTACGCCATGGACCGCACCATGATGGTGTTCGGCGACGCCAAGGACACCCTGGTGGAGCTGGTGAGCCAGGTGAAGCAGGCCTGACCGGTGAAGGTCGCCACCTGGAACGTCAACTCCATCCGCACCCGGCTGGAGCACGTCACCGCCTGGCTGGACGCCCACCAGCCTCACGTGGTCTGCCTGCAGGAGACCAAGACGGTGGACGAGAAGTTCCCCCGCGAGCCGTTCCAGGAGCGAGGCTACGCCGTGGAGCTGTACGGTCAGAAGACCTACAACGGCGTGGCGCTCCTGTCGAAGCTGCCTGTGGGCGACGTGCGCCGGGGCCTGCCCGGCGACGAGGACGACGACAGCGCCCAGCGCCGACTCATCAGCGCCGGTATCGGCGACCTGGAGGTCATCAACGTCTACGTCCCCAACGGCTCGGAGGTGGGCTCGCCCAAGTTCGCCTACAAGCTGGACTGGCTGGAGCGCCTGGCCCGGCACCTGCGGGAGAGCCACGACCCGGGCCGGCCGCTGCTCCTGTGCGGCGACTTCAACATCGCCCCTGAGGACCGGGACGTGCACGATCCCGAGGAGTGGCGCGGCCAGGTGCTGTTCCACCCCGACGAGCACAAGGCCCTGGCCCGGCTCACCGGCTGGGGACTGGCCGACGCCCTGCGCCTGCACCAGGAGGCGGCGGGGATCTACACGTGGTGGGACTACCGGGCCGCCGCCTTCCGGCGCGACCGGGGCCTGCGCATCGATCTCATCCTGGTGACCGAGTCGCTGGCCCGCCGGTGCCGGAGGGTGGAGGTTCACCGGGACGAGAGGGCCCGGGAGCGCCCCTCGGACCACGTCCCCGTGGTGGCCATCCTGGACTGAGGCCGCTCGCAGCCTCTCCGCCGGCGAGGGGATGATCTAGACTGGCGCCATGGACTCTTCCGGGCTGCCCTCCGGCGAGCCCGCCGCGCCCCGCCGCGGCGTGCGCCACCACATCCGCTCGCGCCTGCTCACCGGGCTGGTGGTGATCTTCCCGGTGGGATTCACCATCTGGATCCTCTACATCCTGTTCCGGTTCCTGGACGGGATCCTCAGCCCCCTCATCGACCCGTGGGTCGGGTTCCACATTCCCGGGGTGGGGTTGCTGGGGGTGGTGGCGCTCCTGTACCTGGTGGGGCTGCTGGCGGCCAACGTCCTGGGCCGGCAGATCCTCATGGGCACCGAGACGCTGCTGCTGCGGATGCCGGTGGCCCGGGCCATCTACCTGGCCAGCAAGCAGATGATCGACACCCTGCGCCTGCCGGGAAAGGGGGCGTTCCAGCGCGTGGTGGCCGTGGAGTACCCGCGCAGGAATGTCTGGGCCCTGGCCTTCGTCACCGGCCTGGCGCGCCAGGAGTCCCATGGCGGCACGCTCCTGCACCTGTTCGTCCCCACCTCGCCCAACCCCACCAGCGGCATGATGCTCATCCTGCCGGAGCATGAGGTGGTTGAGCTGGACATGACGGTTGAGGCGGGCGTGCGCCTGGTGGTGTCCGGCGGGATCCTGGCGCCCCCGTCCTACCCCCTGCCCCCGTCGGTCAGGCTGGATCGGGATCGGTGATGCGCCTGGCCACCACCACGGTCTGATCGTCCCGCAGGGGATCGTCGGGGGCAAAGCGGGACACGGCGGCGAAGATGGCGTCGGTGATCTCCCGGGCGGTTCCCCGGCTCTCCGCCCGGATGACCTCCTTGAGCCGGTCCACGCCGAACTCCAGGTCGGCCCGGTCGTGGGCCTCTGTGATGCCGTCGGAGTAGAGCACCAGGATGTCCCCCTTCTCCAGGGTGATGTAACCGCGCTCGTAGCGCGCCTCGGGGCTGGGGCCGAGCACCGGCCCGCCCTTGGTGAGGGACACGAACCCGCTGCCCTGCAGGACCAGGGCCGGCACGTGGCCGGCGTTGCAGTAGATGAAGTTCCCGTTCCGCTCCAGCTCGCCGTAGAACAGGGAGACGAACTTGGACGACAGGGATGTCTCGTGGATCACCCGGTTGAGCTTCTCCACCACCCGGACGATCTTGAGGTCCTCCTCCAGCCCCATGCGCATGCCGGTGACCACGTCCCGGGCCTGCAGCGCTGCCGACAGCCCATGCCCTGACGAGTCGGCCACCAGGACGCCCAGCATGGTCCGGCTCAGGGAGATGAAGTTGAACACGTCGCCGCCCACGGCCTCGATGGGCCGGGAGCGGCCGTGGATGTCGTAGCCGTCGAAGCGGGGCATGGTGCGCGGGAAGAGACTGCTCTGGATCTCCTGCACCCGGAGCATCTCCCCCTCCACGTCCAGCTGGCGCAGCTTGCCGATGATGGCGTGGCGCACCGTGCTGAGGGAGTAGACCACGTGGTCCAGGTTGGCATCGGGGGCCAGGGTGAAGGAGATGATCCACTTGTCCCGGGCGCCCACGGTGATGGCGGCGAATGCGTCCACCTGCAGCGGCCCCTCGATGTCGGGGTCGAAGCGGGGGTCGGTGCGGTCGACGATGAGCAGCCCCCGCTCCCTGAGCTCGGCGATGACGGGGTAGGAGGCCGGGATCCGGTAGCCCGGCGTGCCCGGACCGCCCACCGACGTCAAAAGCACGTAGTGGTTCTTCTCGCGCCGGTAGAGGCGGCCGCCGGTGATCTTCAGGCTGCCGGTGTAGTGCTTGACCAGCGACTCCAAAAAGACCGTGAGGGCCCGGGCCGTGTCCCGGGTCTCCTGGATCTCCCGGATGGTCTTCTCGAGGGTGCGATAGAGGGTCCAGTAGTCGCTCTGCTGCGGCCGGGCCGCCTCGCCGCTCATGGCGCCAGCTCCAGGCCGGCGGCGAGGCGATCCAGCTCGGCGGCCAGCTCCGCCTCGGGGGCCAGGGCGGGCCCGGCCAGGGTGAGGATCACGATCCGGTCGCGGTCCAGGACATAGTCCTGAAGCGTCCGGGTGGGCGCGCCGCCCGAGGTGGACTGGAAGGCCAGGCGCAGACCCGGGTGGGGGCCCAGGGCCACGGGGTGGCGGCCGGCCACCTGGAACCCGTCCAGGCTCGCGGCCAGATCGGCCTCCTGGCGCCGGGCGAACCGCTCCAGGGCGCCGGCGGGGATCACGTCCCCCGCGGCG
Organism: Candidatus Polarisedimenticolia bacterium; assembly: GCA_041580435.1. Taxonomy (GTDB): domain Bacteria; phylum Acidobacteriota; class Polarisedimenticolia; order SMYD01; family SMYD01; genus JBFGDW01. The sequence goes on from JBFGDW010000193.1 coordinate 6,160, forward strand.
AACAGTGGCCGCGCCGCCACCGCCAGGGTGAAGGCCAGTCCGCGCCCGGCATGCTGGCCGGCCAGCAGCGCCGGCGGGCGCCCGGGGCTGTACCGCCACCCCTCGGCCGGTCCGGGCAGCTCCAGGCCGATGCCATGCACGCCATCGATGTAGCGCTGGCCGGAGACGAGGCCGGTGGGCAGGGTGGCCGCTGCCACCGGCCGTTCCAGGTCGGCCAGGGAGCGCTGGACCAGGACCCCGCCCACCGCGGCGATGAACGCCGCCACCAGCGTCGCCAGGGGCAGGCTCGGAGACGGCGCCAGCGGCGAGTCCAGGGGGGCCAGGGCGAGTCGGGCGTGGAGGGAGCGGTAGGCCGGGATCTGGTGGTAGCGGCGGACGGCGTGGCGGTAGGAGACCGCGGCCCAGGCCGCGTTCCACGCCACAAGCAGAGCCAGCGCCGTCCAGGAGGAGAGGCTCAGCGCCAGGGCCAGC
>JBFGDW010000194.1:0-6615 GCA_041580435.1 Candidatus Polarisedimenticolia bacterium
GCGGAGCCTGGAGGGGACAATTCCGCCCGGACGGCTCCTGCGCCGGCTCTCCGCCGCGACCCTGGGCGTCTACCTGATCCACCCGCTCATCATCGAGCGCCTGTGGGCCCTGGGGTGGCACGTTGAGACCTTCCACCCCGCCGCCTCGGTGCCGGTCCTCACCGTGGCGATCTTCGCCCTCTCCCTGGCAGCGACGCTGCTGCTACAGGCGCTGCCGGGGACGCGGCGGCTGGTCTGAGGGAGCGCCAGCCTCAGCTGCCAGCGCCCTCCCCGGCCTCCTCCTCGGCGCCGCGCGCCTCGGGGACCTGGAACAGGCCTGGCGCCACGGCCGAATTCACCTCCACCGCGTCCGCCTGGTAGACGTGGTAGCGCGTCCCGAAGTGCCGCTCCTCGCGGAAGGGGATCATGACGCCGCCGGCCGGGCGGAAGTCCATGAAGAAGGTCTCCATCTCGATCTCGATGCCGCCGGAGAAGACGTCGAAGGTCCGGCTGGCGCGCTTCAGCTCCAGGAAGCTCGCCGCGTCCAGGTACCACGTCTCGGGGGGCCGTCCGTCGGGGGTGACGCGCACCGCCCAGGCGGCCGTCCCTTCCACCGTCTCCTTCCCCAGCAGCTCCAAGGTGGCGCCGGCGGCCTCGGGGTCCAGGAGCGGGCTGGCGAACAGTGCATCCTCCTGGATGTTCCGCTTCCAGCTCTCGGTGATCTCCCGGCCGTCAGGCGCGCCGAAGGCGACACTCTGGATCCAGGCCCGGCTCCCGTCCCAACCCACAACGGCGGGCGTGCCAAAGAGGACGTGATCGAAGCGGTAGAGCCCCGGGCGCTGCCGGTGGATGGTCATGGGGACGCCCTCGCTGAACGCCTCCCACGTGCCGGTGATCGTCATCCCCTGGACCTGCTGCCACGCCGCCTGGCCGCCGCGGGCCCGGACGTGCCTCTCCAGCAGCTCCTCCAGGCTCATGGTGTCCTGGGCCCGGGCGCCTGCCGCCCACCAGGCCAGCAGGAGCACCGCCGCGAGTCCCACACCCCCACCCGCCCGGCGCCTCACGCGACCTCCTTCAGCTCGAGGCAGGCCATCTCGCTCAGGTTGCGCAGGTAGACCCGGCCGGCGGCGAAGGACGGCGCGGTCCAGCTCTTCCCTTCCAGGGCCTGGACGCTCCCCTTCTCCCGGTACGCCTCGGAGGTCCCCTCCACCAGCACCAGCATCCCCCGATCGCTCAGGACCAGGAGGTCGCGACCCACACCGATGAGGGATCCCTTCCCCAGGCCGCGCTTGGCCCAGCGCACCTCGCCGGTGTCCAAAGACAGGCACTTGAGGGTGGCATTGTCGAAGCCGTAGATGGCGTCCCCCAGGACCACCGACGAGTTGAAGTGGTTGCGCATGTTCCGGTTGCGCCACAGGGCCTGCACCGAGAAGCGGCCGTCCAGCCCCATGCGCACCTCCAGCAGCGCACAGCCGGTGTCCCCCATGGCCGAGACGAACAGCCGGTCCCCCGCCACCGGCACCGGCATGGCGATCATGGGCTCCTCCATCTCGAAGGTCCAGAGCACCTCCCCCTGGGCGGAGAGGCTGGTGACGGTCTTGCCCCGCGGCAGGATCACCTGGCGTACACCCCCCAGGGTCGCCACCACCGGCGAGCTGTAGCCCGCCGGCCCCGACAGGGCGGACCAGCGCAGCTCGCCAGTGGCCCTCTCCAGCGCCACCAGCGCGGCCTCCTCCTTGCCGCCCGCCTCCACCAGCACCAGCCCGTCCAGCACCAGCGGCGCCGGGCTGTAGCCGAAGCGCGGCACCTCGCTGCCGAAGCGGGCGGTCAGGTGCACGGTCCAGGCCGGCGCGCCGTCGCTGGCGCGCACCGCGTGCAGCGCCCCGCTGGCTCCCAGGATGAAGACCAGGTCACCATCCACGGTGGGCGTGGAGCGCGGACCGTCGCCGAACTCGCTCTTGAACACCGGGCCGAGGGGATGGCGCCAGATTTCCCGCCCGGTGGCCGCGTCCAGGCGCACCAGGTACTCCTGGCTCTCGTCGGCCAGGCCGGTGAAGACCGCGCCCCCGTCCACGCTGAGCTGGGAGAACCCGGGGCCGGACGCCTGCCGCCACACCTCCCGCGGGCCGGCCGCGGGCCAGGTCAGCGCCGTGCCGGGGATCACCCCGTCCCGGTTCAGGCCGCGGTACTGGGGCCAGGCCTCCGCGGCCCGGGCCGGTGCCTGCGGGGCGGACGGCGGCGCCGGGGCCACGGCGGGCGCCGGGGGCGCCGGCGGGCGGTGGGGGCTCGGCGTGCGCGTGGCGCAGCTCGCAGCCAGGCCCAGGCACAGGGCCAGGGTCCCGGCCAGCCAGGGTCGGCGGGGGGGTGCGTGCATGCGGGAGTCCTCCGTGGGTCAGCGAGTGGACAGGCGAGCGACCCAGGTTCTACGAGACCGTCCGGCCAAGGTTGCCGGTCAGCCTGCCGCGCCGGCGTCGTCCCCTTCCAGGAAGCCGAACTTCTTCATGCGGTAGCGCAGGGTGTCCCGGGAGATCCCCAGGAGCCGGGCGGCCTTCACCTGGTTCTGCCCGGATCGGTCCAGGGCCTGGCGGATGGCCTCCTTCTCCATCTGCTCCAGGGTCATGTCGCCCAGGGGCATCTCCGCCCGGGCGCCGGGAGGCACCTCCCCCTCCCGGATGGAGCGCGGCAGGTCGTCCACGCCGATCCGGTCCCGGTTGTGGAGGATCAGGATCCGCTCCACCAGGTTCTTCAGCTCCCGCACGTTTCCGGGCCAGTGGTAGCGGGTCAGGCGCTCCATGGCCTCGGGGGTGAACCCCTCGGTGCTCTTGTGGAACTCCCGGTTGAAGTGATCGAGCCACTGCTGCAGCAGCACGGGGATGTCCTCCCGGCGCTCCCGCAGCGGCGGCAGGTAGATGGGGATCACCTTGAGGCGGTAGTAGAGGTCCTCGCGGAAGCGGCCATCCCTCACCGCCGCGTCCAGGTCCCTGTTGGTGGCCGCCACCATGCGCACATCCACCTCGATGTCGGCGGTGCCGCCCACCCGCTTGAAGGCCCGGTCCTCCAGCACACGGAGGATCTTCGCCTGCAGTGACGGTCCCATCTCCCCGATCTCGTCCAGGAAGGCCGTGCCGCCGTCGGCCAGCTCCAGCAACCCCTTCTTCTGGGACTTGGCGTCGGTGAAGGCACCGCGCTCGTGGCCGAACAGCTCGCTCTCCAGCAGCGTCTCGGTGATGGCGGAGCAGGTGATGGTCACGAAGGGGTGGTCGGCCCGCTGGCTCTGGTAGTGGATGGCCTTGGCGATGAGGTTCTTGCCGGTGCCGCTCTCCCCCTCCAGGAGGATGGTGGTGGCCGACGGGCTCGCCGTGATCCGGTCCACCAGGTCCAGCACCGCGCGCATGGGCGGGCTGGAGGCCACGATGCGGGTCTCGCCGTGGACGGCCCGCCGCTCGCTGCGCAGGCGGCGCACCTCACGGCGCAGGCGGGTGGCGTCCAGCGCCTTCTGGACCACCAGCACCAGCTCGTCCATGTGGACCGGCTTGGTGAGATAGTCCGACGCACCCAGCTTCATGGCCTTCACGGCATCCTCCACCGTGCCGTAGGCGGTCATCATGACCACCGACATCTCCGGCCAGCGCCCCCGGACCTTCTCCAGCACCTCCAGACCGGTGGTGTCGGGCAGGCGGTGATCCAGCAGGAGGAGGTCCACGTCCTCCTCCTGGAGCCGGGCCAGGGCGGCGCGCCCGGCCTCGGCCTCCTCCACGGCGTACCCCTCCTCCTTGAGACGCTCCCGGATGGACCAGCGGATGAGCTTCTCGTCCTCCAGGATGAGGATCTGCTCCCGGCTCACTCGTCGGCCTCCCCAGCCGGCAGGATCACCCGGGCGGTGGTGCCGCGGCCCATTTCGCTGTCCATCTCGATGCTCCCCCCGTGGACCTCCAGGATCTTGCGCACGATGGCCAGGCCCAGCCCCGAGCCGCGGTGGCGGGTGGTGTAGAACGGCTGGAAGATCCGCCTCATGTCGGCGGGGGCGATGCCGCGCCCGGTGTCGGCGAAGGCGATGGTGACGGTCTCCCCCTCCCTGCGGGTGGTGACGGCCGGGCCGCCGCCGGCCTCCATGGCCTGAATGGCATTCTGCACCAGGTTGAGGAACACCTGCTCCAGCTGCTGCGGGTCGGCCATGAGCCGGGCTGCGTCCAGGTGGTAGTCCCGATCCACCTGGATCGCCACGCCGGTCCCTTCCTCCTGGACCATGCGCAGCACCCGGTCCAGGAGGTGGTGCAGCTCCACCGGCTGGCGGCTCAGGGGCCGCGGCCGGGCGTAGGTGAGCAGGTCACGGACCAGGTGCTCCAGGCGGACGATCTGGGCCATGATCTCGTCCACCACCTCGGCCCGGGACGGGTCGGCCGAGAGGTGCCGGCCCAGCATCTCCAGGGCGCCCTTCATGCCCGCCAGCGGGTTGCGAACCTCGTGGGCGATGCTGGCGGCCAGCTCTCCCACCGCCGCCAGTTGCTCCGAGCGCTCCACCGCCCGCTGCTGCCGGGTCTGGAAGTAGGCGTCCAGGACGATCTGGGCATCCAGGTTCATGAGCTTCTCCAGCGCCAGGCAGGCCTGCACGCCCCGGGCCCGGTTGCGCCGGTGGCGCTCCATGATGAGGGGGCAGAGGGCGTCCATGAACACCCCGTAGGCGCCCAGGTACCACTGGGGCTGCAGCCCGATCCGCTCGTGGACCCGGCCGATGCGCAGGCGGTTCTCCATGTAGGCGGCATCCACCCTCCCGTCGGTGAGGCTCAGGAGGTAGCCATGCTGCACCTGCTTGAGGCGCACCACGGTGCCGGGGTCCGCCACGAGGTGGCGAACCGGCTCGAACTGCAGCAGGTGATCGTAGAAGCGTTCCACGATCTCCGTGGCGTGCTCGGCGACCACCTTTCTGAGCCCGGCCAGCAGCTTGAGGTCCTCTTGGGTGAGCCCCAGGAAGCGCTGGCGCTCCAGCAGCTCGGGCGGAGCCGGCGCGGCGGTGGCGGCTCGGCTGCTGCGGGAGGCCGGCATCAGGCGGCAGGCCGGACCGCCAGGACGGCGCAGCGGGCGGCGCGCATGACCCGGTGGCAGGTGGAGCCGACCCACCCCAGGTCGCTGCGGCCGTGCCCGTGGGCTCCCAGGACGATGAGGTCAGCCTCCCGCTCCCGGCTCACGTCCAGGATGGTGGCCGAGGGGGTTCCCTCGTGGACCAGGAGCTCGGCGTCGGCGCCTCCACCCGCCTTGCCCAGGAGCGTCTCCAGCCGCTTGCGGCTGCTGGCGTGCAGCCTCCGGGACAGATCCTCCAGCTCCGCCGCCCCCATCCAGGGGGTCTCCATGGGACCGAAGAACGCCACCGGTGGCGGCACCACATTGAGGACCAGGACCCGTGCGCCGTACTTCCGACCCAGGGCCAGGGCCGTCTCCAGGGTGACGCCGGCATCGGCGGCCAGGTCGGTGGCGGCGACGATGGTGCGGAAGCGTCCCTCCGCCTCGGCCGCCAGGGCGGCCTCGCTCACCTTCTGGGAGACCGCCAGAAGCGGCACGTCCAGGTGATGGAGGACCTTCTCGGTGACCGATCCCAGCAGGAGGCGCTCGAACCCGGAGATGCCATGGGTCCCCATGACCACCAGATCGGCCTGGCCGGTCCGCGCCTTCTCCACGATGGCCCGGTGGGGCAGCCCCTCGGCCATCTCCACGTCGTCGGGGCTCAGCCCCTCCTCCTGGGCCAGGCGGGCGAGCTGCGCCGCCACCCGCCGCCGGTTGGACTCCTCCACCTGGGGGGCGAGGGCGACCTCCGCCGGCGAGAAGGCGCGGATGTCCATGACGTGGAAGAGCTGGAGGCGCGCCTGGAAGTCCCGGGCGAGCCCCCGGGCAACCTTCACGGCGCGGCGCGAGAAGTCGGAGAAGTCGACCGGGCAAAGGATCTGCTGGAATGGGCGCATGCGAGTTTCTCCCCTCAGATGCCGGGGGCGGCACGAGTATAGCCTCTCGGCCGGGCCCCCTGGACATCCCTGGGCGGCCCGCCTGGGGTAGTCTGCGGGCATGGAGCGCGTCGGCTCATGATGCGCTGGCTGACCCTCGCGGCGCTGGCCGGGCTCGCGGCCGGAGCCGGGCTGCTGCTGCTGTGGCTGGGCCAGCGGCGGCTGATCTACATCCCCCTGGGCGGGATACCGCCCCCCGCCGCAAGCCTCCTGCCCGGCGCCGTGGAGGTTCCGTTCCCCACCGCCGATGGCCTGACGCTTGCGGGCTGGTACGTCCCTCCGCCGGGCGCCGCGTGGGGCTCGGTCCTGATCTGCAACGGCAATGCGGGGCACCGGGGCCTGCGGGCGCCGCTGGCTGCGGCCCTGCGCCGGGAGGGGCTGGCGGTCTTCCTGTTCGACTACCGGGGGTATGGCGGCAACCCCGGCTCACCCTCCGAGGCCGGCCTGGCGCGGGACATCCGCGGGGCCCGCGCGGCGCTGCTGGCGCAGCCCGGCGTGGACGCCGGCCGCGTGGCCTACCTTGGCGAGTCGCTGGGGGGGGCGGTGGCGCTGGAGCTGGCGCTGGAGCACCCTCCGGCGGCTCTCATCCTGCGCTCCCCCTTCACCTCCCTGGCCGACGTGGGACGGTTTCACTACCCGTTCC
>JBFGDW010000195.1:0-6572 GCA_041580435.1 Candidatus Polarisedimenticolia bacterium
GCCAGATCCAGGCCGCTCATGGCGTCCGGGGCGTAGACCACCGGGCCCGGGTAGGCGGGGGCGATGCGGCGCCGGGTGAAGGACCGGGTCAGCGCCGCGCCCCCCACCAGCACCGGGAGATCGATCCCCGCGGCCCCCAGCTCCTCGGCGGTGACCACCATCTCCTGGGCCGACTTCACCAGCAGTCCGCTCAGGCCGATGAGATCCGGGTCGTGCTTCTTCACCGCGGCGATGAGGTCGCCCGGCGGCACCTTGATGCCCAGGTTGATGACGTGAAAGCCGTTGTTCTTCAGGATGATCTCCACCAGGTTCTTGCCGATGTCGTGAACGTCCCCCTTCACCGTGGCCAGGATCACCTTGCCCCGTGTGGAGCTGTCGGCCTTCTCCATGAACCGCTCCAGATGGGCCACGGCGGCCTTCATGGCCTCGGCGCTCTGCAGCACCTCGGCCACGATGAGCTCGTTGCTGTTGAACAGGCGCCCCACCTCCTCCATGCCGGCCATGAGGGGGCCGTTGATGATCTCCAGGGGGGCGCGCTCCTTGAGAGCCAGATCCAGATCCGGGATCAGGCCGTCCTTGGTCCCCTCCAGCACGTAGTTGGCCAGCCGCTCGTCCAGGGTCAGGGTGGAGACGTCCTTCTTGATGCGGCTGGCCGCCTCCCGGAAGTGGGCGGTGAAGGCGGCGATGGCGGCATCCGACGCGGCCGGCGTGGAGGCGAAGAGGAGTTCCTCGGCCAGGTGGCGCTCCTCGTCGGGGATGGAGGGGTAGCGCTCCAGCTTCTCCGAGTTGACGATGGCCGCGTCCAGCCCGGCCTTGGTGCAGTGGTACAGGAAGACCGAGTTGAGGACCTCGCGGCCGGCGGCGGGCAGGCCGAAGGAGACGTTGCTGATCCCCAGGATGGTCTTGCAGTGGGGGAACGCCTCCTTGATGAGCCGCACCCCCTCCACCGTCTCCCGGGCCGAGCCCACGTAGGCGGCGTCCCCGGTGCCGCAGGGGAAGACCAGCGGGTCGAAGAGGATGTCGGTGGCCGGCACGCCGTACTTGCCGGTGAGCAGGTCGAACGAGCGGCGCGCCACCTCCAGCTTGCGCTGGCGGGTGACGGCCATCCCCTGGCGGGGATCGTCGTCGATGCAGCCCACCACGAAGGCGGCCCCGTACGCCCGCCCCAGGGGCACCACCTTGCCGAAGCGCTCCTCGCCGTCCTCCAGGTTGATGGAGTTGATCACCGACTTGCCCTGGCAGTAGGGCAGGGCGGCCGCGATCACCTCGGCGTCGGTGGAGTCGATCATGAGGGGGGCCTTCACCACGCGGATGAGGCGCTCCAGGAAGGCGGTGATGTCGCCGGCCTCGTCGCCGTCGGGATCGGCCAGGCAGACGTCGATGATCTGGGCGCCCCCCTTCACCTGCCGCCGGGCGATCTCGGCGGCCTCCTCGTACTTCCTGGCCCGGATGAGCTCCTTGAACAGTCGCGAGCCGATGACGTTGGTGCGCTCGGCCACCAGCACCGGGCGGTTGGACTCCTCCAGCTCCAGGTTCTCGATCCCCGACACGAAGGTGCGCGCATGGGTGGGGATGGAGCGCGGCGCCCGGCCGGCGGCCGCGGCGGCCAGGGCGCGGATGTGGGCATCGGTGGTGCCGCAGCAGCCCCCCACCAGGTTGAGCCAGCCGTGGTCCAGGAAGCGCGACAGGGCCCGGGCCAGCATCTCGGGCGTCTCCAGGTAGCGGCCGTCCTCGTCGGGCAGCCCGGCGTTGGGCACGCAGGCGACCCGGGTGCGGGCCAGGCCGGCCAGGGCGCGGATGTGATCGGTCATGAAGGCCGGGCCCGTGGCGCAGTTCAGCCCCAGGTACAGCAGGTCCACGTGCTCCAGGGAAGTGGTCAGCGCCTCCACACCCTGGCCGGCCAGCATGGTCCCCATGGGCTCGATGGTGCCCGAGACCGCCACGGGGATCTCGTGCCCGGTGGCCGCGAAGGCGTCCCGGCAGCCCAGGAGCGCCGCCTTGACGTTGCGGGTGTCCTGGCACGTCTCCACCAGCAGGTAGTCGGCGCCGCCGGCGATGAGGGCCCGGGCCTGGCCGCCGAAGGTGGCGCGCAGCCCGTCGAAGGTGACCCCGCCCGTCACCGAGATGGCCTTGGTGGTGGGGCCCATGGAGCCGGCCACCCAGCGCGGGCGCTCCGGCGTCGCCGCCGCGTCGGCGGCCTCCCGGGCCAGCCGCGCCGCCGTCTCGGTGATGGCCTCGGCCTCGGCGGCCAGCTCGTACTCGGCCATCACCAGGGAGGTGCTGCCGAAGGTGTTGGTCTCGATGATGTCGGCGCCCGCCGCCAGGTAGGCGGCGTGGATGTCGCGGATCACGTCGGGGCGGGTGCGCACCAGGTTCTCGTTGCAACCCTCCAGCGCAGGGCCGCCGAAGTCATCGGGCCCCAGCCCGCGGTTCTGGATGGCGGTGCCCATGGCGCCGTCCAGCACCAGCACCCGCTCCTCCAGGGCGCGGCGCAGCGCCTCGATTCGCTCCTCTCGCGTCATGCGGCCTTCCTCCCACGCCCTCGTCGCGGACGGGCCGGGCGGCGCGCCCGGACCCGGCGCCGGTCCGGCCGGGCCTCCCGCCGGCCCCTCACCCCGGTGACCAGCAGGATGCGAAACGGCTCCCCGGGCCCCTTGCGCAGCTCCTCGGCCACCACCTGCTCGAACCCGATCCGCTCCACCCGGGCCAGGATCTCGTCCCGCCTGAACCCCAGGTGGACATGCCCCAGCTTCTCCCGCACCCAGACCTCCTCGTGGGGTCCCAGGTCCAGCAGCAGCAGGCGGCCGCCCGCCTTGAGGATCCGGTGGGCCTGGCGCAGCGGGACGTCGGGATCGGGGAAGGCGTGCAGCGCCTGGGACAGCACCGCCACCTCCACGCTGCCGCCGGCCAGCCCCAGATCCTCCACCGCCTCGCAGCGGAAGCTCACGTTGGAGAACCCCTCCCGGCGCAGGCGGCGGCGGGCGGCGGCGAGCCGCGCCCGGTCCCGGTCCACGGCGATCACCTTCCCGGCCCAGCGGGCGATCTCGGCGGTGAGCGCCCCGTCGCCGCACCCCAGGTCCGCCACCGACAGGGGCGGGATGAGCCAGCCCAGGGCGCGGGCCCACGCCGGCCACGACCGGCCCGGCTCCAGCACCTCGCCCCGGGAGCCGCCCCGGTCCACCCGGCGCCGGACCACCTCCGCCAGGCGCGACAGATCCCCCTCCCGGTCGCCGTCCCGGCCCAGCTCGGCCGCCACCGCCTGCCACACCGGGTGGGCGGCGCCGGCGGCGCGGTGGAAGGAGTAGGCGCCGTTGCGCTCCTCCGCCACCAGACCGGCGCGCTTGAGCTCGGCCAGCTTCTTGGAGACGGTGGGCTGGGCCAGCCCCAGGATGGTGGTCAGCTCCCCCACGCTCAGGGCCTCCGCCGCCAGCAGGCGCATCAGGCGCAGCCGGGTGGGGTCGCCCAGGGTCTTGAGGGTGGTGGCCAGGGTCTTCATATCGCCATATTCATATATAGGAATATGGCGAGATTGTCCACCCCAGGTCCACGGACGCCGCCCTCCAGGGGCCCGGGGGCACACCCCCCCGGCCCGGCACGGGGGGCGTACGCCCCGGGGCTAGAGGCCGCCGGCCAGGGCGGCCCGGAGCAGGCCCGCGGCGGCGGCGCCGGCCACCACCCAGAGCAGGTCGGCGCGCAGCAGGCGCAGGGCCGCCAGGGCGGCCACGGCCACGCCCAGCTGGAACGGATCCAGGGTCTCCCAGCGCGGCAGCAGCAGCCGGGCGCCCAGCCAGCGCTCCTCCCCCACCTCGCCGAAGAGGGTGTGCAGGCTGAACCAGATGGACAGGTTCAGGATCACTCCCACCACCGCGGCGGTGACGCCCGACAGGGCCCGGCGCGCCCAGTGGGCCGAGCGCAGCCGCTCCACGAAGGGGGCGCCCAGGAAGATCCAGAGAAAGCAGGGGACGAAGGTGACCCAGGTGACCAGCACCGACGCCAGCAGGGCGGCGCCGGCGGGGGAGAAGGGGGCCGGCTCTTTCCACGCCCCCATGAAGCCCACGAACTGGACCACCTGGATCAGCGGCCCGGGCGTCGTCTCCGCCAGCCCCAGCCCGTCCAGCATCTGCCCCGAGCTGAGCCATCCGTGCTGCTCCACCGCGGCCTGGGCCACCCAGGCCAGCACGGCGTAGGCCCCGCCGAACGACAGCGCCGCCATCTTGGAGAAGAAGATCCCCTGCGCCACCAGGATGTGATCCCGCCCGAGCCAGGCGGCGCAGGCGGCCACCGGCAGCGCCCACAGGAGCAGGCCGGCCGCCAGGATCCGGACCGATCGCCACACCATGCCGGCGCGCCGCCGCCCCGCGCGCCGGGGCGGGGGAGAGGCGTCGGCGCCGGGCGCCCCGGCCCCGGGCATCTGGCCCGGCCAGAGCCATCCGGCCAGCAGGCCGGCCAGCCCGGCCGCCACCACGATGGCGGGGAAGGGGACCTGGTAAAAGAAGATGGCCACGAAGGCGGTCGCCGCCAGCCCCGCCAGCAGGCCGCTGCGCAGCGCCCGTTTCCCGATGCGCACCACCGCGTCCAGCACGATGGCGATCACCGCCGGTCCCAGCCCGTAGAACAGCGCCGCCACCCAGGCCAGGCCGCCGTGGGCGGCGTAGAGCCAGCTCAGGAGCAGGATGCTGGCGAAGCCGGGCAGGACGAACAGCGCCCCCGCCACCAGCCCGCCGCGGATGCCGTGGAGCAGCCAGCCGGCGTAGGTGGCGAGCTGCATCGCCTCCGGCCCCGGCAGCAGCATGCAGTAGTTGAGGGCGTGGAGGAACCGGTCCTCGTCCAGCCAGCGCCGGCGCTCCACCAGCTCCCGGTGCATGAGGGCGATCTGGCCGGCCGGCCCGCCGAAGCTGAGCAGGCCGATGCGCGCCCACTGCCGCGCCGCCACGCCGAAGGGGACGTCAGCGGGGGGCGGGGCGGCGCTCATACACCAGGAAGCTGCACGCGTGACGGTTCCTGGCGTCGGCGGGGTGCTCCTCCCGCTCCACCAGACGCCAGGCTCCGGGGTCGAGATCCGGGAAGTAAGTGTCCCCGGGGAAGGTGCCGTGCACACGGGTCAGGTAGACGCGCCGGGCCAGGGGGAGGGCCTCCCGGTAGATCATGCCGCCGCCGATGACGAACGGCTCGGGGTCGTCGCCGGCCAGCGCCAGCGCCGCCTCCAGGGAAGCCGCCACGTGCACCCCCGCGGGCGCGCCGGGCACACCCCGGCGGCTGATGATCACCGTGGTGCGCCCGGGCAGCGGCCGGCCGATGGACTCCCATGTCCGCCGCCCCATGAGGATGTGGTGCCCCATGGTGAGGCGCTTGAAGCGGGCCAGGTCGGCGGGCAGGTGCCACGGCAGCTTCCCCTCCCGGCCGATGACGCCGCCCTCGGCCACGGCGACGATGAGGGACGGGGCCATGGGGCCTCAGACGGCGATGGGCGCGGGGATGTGGGGGTGGGGGTCGTACGCCTCCAGGGTGAAGTCCTCGAAGCGGAAGGCGAACAGGTTCTTCACGTCGGGGTTGAGGCGCATGCGGGGCAGGGGACGGGGCTCCCGGGTGAGCTGCAGCCGGGCCTGCTCCAGGTGGTTCAGGTAGAGGTGGGCGTCGCCGAAGGTGTGGATGAACTCGTGGGGCGCCAGATCACACACCTGGGCCACCATGAGGGTGAGCAGGGAGTAGGACGCGATGTTGAACGGCACCCCCAGGAAGATGTCGGCGCTGCGCTGGTACATCTGGCAGCTCAGCCGGCCATGGGCCACGTAGAACTGGAACAGGGCGTGGCACGGCGGCAGCTTCATCTTCGGGACGTCGGCCGGGTTCCAGGCGCTGACCATGTGCCTGCGGGAGTCGGGATCCTCCCGGATGGACCGCACCACCTCGGAGATCTGGTCGATGGTCCCGCCCCCCGGGGCGGGCCAGGAGCGCCACTGGTGGCCGTAGACCGGCCCCAGGTCGCCGTTCTCGTCGGCCCAGTCGTCCCAGATGCGCACACCGTGCTCCTTGAGGTAGGCGATGTTGGTGTCACCCGACAGGAACCAGAGCAGCTCGTGGATGATGGAGCGCAGGTGCAGCTTCTTGGTGGTCAGCAGGGGAAAGCCCGCGGCCAGGTCGAAGCGCATCTGGTAGCCGAAGACGCTGCGCGTCCCGGTACCGGTGCGGTCGTCCTTGAGGACGCCGTGCTCCAGGGTGTGCGCGAGAAGGTCCAGGTACGCCTGCATGGCGGCGATGATCTCACGTCCCCGTCGGGATCACAACTCCTAGGCCGAGGACGCCGGCAGGGCAGCCTCTGACAGGCCGAGTGAGCAGTGGGAGTGTGACGCCGGGGCAATGTCTCTTGACGCCCCGCACGTCCCGAGTTACATAGGGCCCACTTGGATAGCCTGCACAGCCTGGTAGCGGTGCCGTAGGATGGGTAGGGGAGCCCTGCCTTTCGGTGAGGGATGTGTCTGGCCCTGCAACGGGGCCGGAGTTGCAGGCGTGTTGGGGCAGCGGCCGCGGAGCACGCCGGGGGAGAGGGTGATGGGATTCGCCTTCGCTGGTCC
>JBFGDW010000196.1:0-6532 GCA_041580435.1 Candidatus Polarisedimenticolia bacterium
AGCGGCTGGCGGCCCTCCTCGACCACGCCCTGGCGCGGCGATTCGGTCGCCGCTGGGACGAGAGCCCGCGGGCGGCTGGCCTCCTGCGCGACCTCTGGAGCGAGGGCTGGGCACGCCCCGCCGGCGAGTTGCTATCGTTTCTGGGTGAGGAGGACGCTGATGGGGAGCTTCTCCTGGAGGAGATCCATGGATCGCCTTGACGCCGTCGGGCGGCGTGCCGCCGTCCTGCTCCTGGCCGCGGCGCTCGGGCTGGGCGCCGCTCCCACGCCGGCTGCCGGCACCCGCGCTGGTGGCGAGGCCGGCTTCAAGCCCGGCAACCGGGCCGAGGCCTACTTCCACTACGCCATGGCCAAGATGGCCCAGCGTCAGCAGCGCTTCGACGCCGCCCTCAACTTCCTCAAGGAGGCGGCCGAGGCCGACCCCGGCTCGTCCACCATCCGCGCCGAGCTGGCCCGCACCTACTTCACCGTGCGGGACTATCCGGCAGCGGAGGCGGAGGCCCGGGCCGCCCTGGCGCTGGATCCGGACAACTCGGTGGCCCACACCGTGCTGGCCCAGCTCTTCTACTCCCGCGCCCGGCGTGGCATCGAGCCCGACGAGAACCGGCAGCGGGCCATGCTGGAGCTGGAGGCGTCCCTCACCGGCGGCGACCGGGACGACCCGGAGGTGCTCCTGACCCTGGGGCGCTTCTACTTCGAGGCCGGGGACTACACAAAGGCGGCGTCGATCCTGCAGCGGTTCGTGGACACCCAGCCGGCGGCGGGGCCCAGCCCCCTGTTCCTCCTGGCCCGGGCCTACATCCAGCTGGAGCGCTACGACAGCGCCGAGCAGACGCTGCACCAGGTCCTGGAGCTGGCGCCCGACTCGCTGCAGGCGCTGGAGACCCTGGTCAACGTGAAGCGCCTGCAGGAGGATTACGAGGGCAGCCTGCCCCTGCTGCGGCGGATCCTCGCCATTCAGGGGGGCGATGCGTCCATCTACAAGAAGCTGGGCGAGGCCTCCTACCACCTGGGGCGGTTCAGCGAGGCGGTGGAGATGTTCGAGATGGCGCGGCGGGAAGAGCCGGGCTCTCCCTACACCCTGTACTACCTGGGACTCTCCTACGAGCGCCTGGGGCAGTTCTCCCAGGCGCGCCGGACCTTCAACCAGATGCTGGAGCGGGATCCCGAGAACGCCGAGGTGCTCTTCCGCCTGGCCCGGCTGGAGGAGCAGCAGGGAGACCTGGACACGGCGGTGCAGCACTACCGCGCCCTGGTCTCCAGCCTGCAGGAGGTGGAGGACATGGACGATCCCCGCCGCCGGGACGTGGCCACCTTCTGCGCCCGGGTGGGGGTCCTGCTCATGGAGCTGGCCCGGTACGGCGAGGCGGTCAAGGAGGTGCGCGGGTGCATGGGCAGCGTGGATGCACCGGCACCGCTGCTCCACCTTCTCCTGGTCCGTGCACTGGTCCTGTCGGGGCAGGAGCAGCGGGCCATGGAAGAGGCGCGTCAGGCGGTGCGCACCTTCCCCGACCAGATCCGCTTCGCCGTCCTGGAAGGGGAGGTGCTCCTGCAGATGGGACGGGATGCCGAGGGGGAGCGGCGCTTGCGCGAGCTCATCCAGCGCGTCCCGGCGGACGGCCCCAGCGGCGGCGCCAGCCTCGAGGGCGAGGAGGTCGAGGAGGATCGGGAGGAGGTGACGTCGCTGGTGTCCGACGCCTTCTTCAATGCCGGCGCCCGGGCCGAGGGGCGGGGGGACCTGACGCGGGCCGAGCAGCTCCTGAAGAAGGCCATCGACATCAATCCCGAGCACGCGGCCGCCCTCAACTACCTGGGGTACACCTGGGCCGACCGGAACGTGAACCTGGAGGAGGCGCTGGACCTGATCCAGCGGGCCGTCAAGCTGGAGCCGGACAACGGCGCCTTCCTGGACAGCCTGGGGTGGGTCCACTTCCGGCTGGGGAACCTGGACGATGCCCGGCGTCACCTGCGCCGGGCGGTGGAGATCCTGGGGAGCGATCCCACCATCCAGGAGCACCTGGGGGACGTGGAGGCGGCGGCCGGGAACATGCAGGTGGCGGAGAAGCTGTGGCGGCGGGCGCTGGACCTGGGCGCCGACAACGCCTCCGAGATCGAGGGGAAGATCCGCCGGGCCGGCCGGCCGGCCGGCCCGTGACGAGGCGTCCGGCCGCGGTCGCCAGCCCACGGCCGGCCCTGATGGTGGCGGCGGGGATGGCTTTGGTCCTCCTGGGTGAGGGATGCGCGGCGCGCCTGCCCCCCGCCCCACCCCTCCCGTCCCACGAGGCCGGCCTCGCGGCGCGTCGCCCGCCCCTGATGCCGTTCCGCGCGGCCCTCACCGGGAAGGTGCGCGCCGCCGGCGAGAAGGGGCGCTTCGACGCCGGACTGGGTGCGCTGCCGCCAGACTTTCGCCTGGACATCTTCCCGCCCCTGGGTGGGGGAACCGTGGTCAGCGTCGGCGTGGCCGGGGGCCGGCTGCGGGCCGTCTGGCCCCGGCGCAACGAGTGCCTGGAGGCGGCCGCCAGCGCCGACCTCCTGGGGCGCCTCCTGGGAGTGGACGTCACCCCCGGGGAGCTGCTGCCGCTGCTCACCGGGCACCTGTACCGGGACGGCGTGGCGCGGGTGGAGAGCCTGCGTTACCCGCCGCTGGCGGTGGCCGCCGGGGAGGGGCCCGCCCCCACGGCTCGCGACCGGCTCCTGGTGGCGGCGGTGGACGGCGAGACCGGGGCCCGCTACAGCGGCGAGCTGGAGGCGGCCCGGGACGGGCTGGCCCTGCGCGGGCGGCGCCAGGGCACCGACGGCGCCGAGGTGGCGGTGGAGTACCCACGCTGGGTCCCGGGCGCGGCGGACCGCCCGGCTCACCCGGGGGAGGTGCGGCTGCGGGTTCCCGGACGCAACCTGTCCCTGGACCTGAAGGTGAAGGACTGGGCCGGGGGAGGGCCGCCCCCGGAAGCGTTGCTCCCCGGCCCGCCACCCGGATGCATCTGGCTGGATCCCGAGGCCCTGGCGGCGGGGGAGGGGAGCCTGTGGCCCGCGGCCGGGGACGCCCCTTGACCGGGATGGCGCCGGTGCGGGTGCGCACGGCGGCCAAGATCAACCTGCACCTGGGGGTGGGGCCGGGCCGGGGTGACGGCTACCACGAGCTGGACACGTTCCTGCAGACCATCGACCTGGGGGACGACCTGGAGGTCCGCCCCGCCCCGCCCGGCCGCCTGACCCTGTCGGTGAGCGGGCGGGAAGCGGTGAGCGCCGGCGAGGAGAACCTGGTGCTGCGTGCGGCGCGGGCCGCCCTGGGCGCGGCGGGGCGCCGCCGGCAGGGAGCGCCCGGGCTGGCGCTGCGGCTGGTGAAGCGCGTCCCGGCCGGCGCCGGCCTGGGCGGAGGGAGCGGCGACGCCGCCGCGACCCTGCTGCTCCTGGACCGGGTGCTGGGGCTGGGGCTGGGGCGGCGCCGGCTCCTGGCCCTGGCCCGCGGGCTGGGGGCCGATGTCCCCTTCTTCCTGGAGGGGGGGCTGGCCCGGGGGACCGGCCGGGGGGACAGGCTCCGGAGTCTGGCGCCGCTGCCGCAACTCCCCGTCCTGGTGGCCGTGCCGCCCCTGCGGCTGTCCACAGGGGAGGTGTACCGGCGCTTCGATGAAATGACGTTGACATCGGGAGAGGACGGGTTTAGGATGCGGCCGGCGCTCGGCGGCCTGCGCCGCGGCGCGCGTGTCTCTGGCTATGTCAACGACCTGGAGAAGACCGTCTTCCGCCTCCACCCCCGCCTGGCGGCGGTCCGGGATGTCCTCCGGGAGGCCGGTGCCCTGGTGGCCGGCCTGTCCGGGAGCGGCTCGGCCCTGTTCGGCGTGTTCGGCGGAGGCCCCTTGCCCCTCAAGATGCTGAGCCCCTGGCGACGGGCGGGCTGGCAGCTGCATCGCTGCACCCTGCTTCAGGGGGCCGCCTACCGGGCCCGGTTCCGCCACCCGCGATGGCGCACGTGAAGGAGGTCAGACGATGGAGATAACCGACGTCCGGGTCTTCCCGGTCAACCAGGACAAGCTGCGGGCCTTCGTGTCCATCGTCCTTGACAACTGCTTCGTCATCGGAGACATCAAGATCATCAGCGGCAGCAACGGACTGTTCATCTCCATGCCGAGCAAGCGGCGGAAGGACGGCACCTTCCGCGACATCGCCCATCCTCTCAACAGCGAGACCCGCACTGCCATGGAGCAGCGGATCATCAGCTGCTACCGGGAGATGGTGCCGGACGAGCAGGCCGCCCGCACCCTGGACGAAGACTCCATCGATGGCGAGGTGCTGGACGCCAACGGCTCCCTGGGGAACGCCTACACCGGCTGATCCCGTCCCCTGGGCCCCGGACGGGCCTCAGCGCAGGTGGCCCAGCCGGCTCACCACGTGCTGCAAGCGCTTGCGGAAGAGCGGCACGTCCCCCTTCTGGATGGCGCCCCGGGCCTCGCCGATCTTCTCCACCAGCTCCTCCTCGGCGAGCTGGCGCAGGGTGGCCTCGGCCTCCTCCAGGCGCGCGAGGATCCGGTCCACGTCCCCGACATGGAGGCTGTTGAGGGTGACGATGACCCGGTCGATGGGGTTGTCCATGGGAATGCCCGCATCGTAGCACAGGGATCCCGGGCGCCATTGTTTCTTGACAGGGATCAGGCCGGGCAGCATAATCCTCCGCCTGCCACGTCGCCCCCGGGGCGCGGGCATTCGGAGAAGCGCATGGGATGGACAGGTGAACGGGGGCGGTGGCCCGCCCTGGCGGCGGCCCTGCTGGTTCTCTGGCTCGCCGGGTGCAGCGGCGGTCCCGGCGCCGATGACGGCCCGCTGCTCATGGCCGGATTCGAGAACGCCACGGGCAACGCGGCCTACGAGCTATGGGACCCGTGGCTGCGGGACATGCTCATCCGCGACCTGTGGCAGGCCGAGGCGCTGGTGGTCTGGCCGCCCCAGCGCAGCGCCGAGCTCAGGGCCCGGGCCGGCGGCGGAAAGGAGGCCCTCCTGGCGGCGGCCCGGGAGGCGGGGGCTGGCCTGGTGGCGTTCGGCCGGGTGGCCAGCGAGCCCGCAGGCTTCCTGCTCAGCGTGGAGATCGTGAGGACGGGGAAGGATGCGGCCAGCCTGGACGTGCAGGTGCGCGCTGCCTCGCCGGCGGATCTGCCGGCGGCGGTGGATGGACTGCGCGATGCCATCTGGAAGGAGCTGGGGGTCAGCCCGCCGGCCGCGCCCCGCCAGGTCAGCGCCATCACCAGCTCGGACCTGGACGCGTACGGCGAGTTCGTGGCTGGCGAGGTCCTCTACCACCAGCAGCGTTACCTGGCGGCGGCTGATCGCTACATCCGGGCCGGGCGCCAGAACCTGGACTTCGCCCAGGCCCACTACCGCCATGCCACGGCCTTGATGCGCTACGTGGTCGGCGAGGACGATGCGACGCGGTCGGCCATCACCCTGGCCTGGGCCAAGCGGGGAGGCGCCGTGGAGCGGGATAGGCTGGCCATCGAGGCGCTGCGCGCCCTGCTGTTCGGGGAGCACGCGGCGGCGGCCGATCACTTTGCGGAGGTGCGCCGGCGCTTCCCGGGGGACAAGGAGCTGGACTACTACCATGCCGTGACCCTCACCCGGCTCGGGCGGGAGGGCGAGGCCCTGGGCGCACTGGAGGGGGCGGTGGCCGCCGATCCCGACTTCAGCGCCGCCTGGGAGGCGCTGGCCCAGAGCGCCTTCCTGGCCGGCCGGCGGGAGCAGGCGCTCACCGCGGCCCGGCGCGGCCTGGAGATCAACCCGGCCGATCCGGCGTTCCAGGACCTGGCAGCCACCTTCGCCCTGTTCGCCGGGGATCTGCAGGCCGCGGAGACGATCCTGGCCGACGCGCTGCGATTCCGGCCCGACCCGGCCCTGCTCCTGAGCCGGGGCAACCTGGAGCTGCTGCGGGGGGACGTGGACGAGGCCCTGGCCACCTTCGAGTCGATCCGCTCGCCCCTGTCCCGGGCCATGGCCGAGGTGTACCGGGGGCGCGTCACCAGCGCGGTGGCGCGCCTGGACGATCTGAACAATCTCCAGATCGCCGCCGGTAACCGCCTGGCTGCGTCGGTGGGTCTGTGGCTCACCGGTCATCTCCTCATGGGCGGGGGTGAGCCGGAGCTGGCGCTGGAGCAGTTCACCCGTGGCCTCAACCTGGAAGCCTCGTTCGTGGACACCCTGGGGGCGGCGGCGGTCCTGCTGGCGCGCAGCGGCGAGACGCGGCGCGCCGAGCGCATCCTGACCCGGTTGCAGGAGTCTGGGCCCGAGATGGACCCCCGCAACTGGGAGCGGCAGGCGCTCTGGGTGGAGGGGGAGCTGGCTCGCGCCACCGGCGAGCACGCCCGGGCCATCGATCTTCTCAAGCGGGCACGGCAGCAGGGGCGGGTCCGGTTCCTGGCCGGTGGCTACGTGTCCGACGCGCCCCTCTTCGCCGACGCCCTGGCGCGGGCCTACCTGGATCAGGGGGACGTGGCGGCGGCGGAGAGGGTGAGCCGGGAGCTTGTGGATCTGCACGCCGACCGCCTCTA
>JBFGDW010000197.1:0-6466 GCA_041580435.1 Candidatus Polarisedimenticolia bacterium
CGATGATCGTCCCCAGGAACACTATCATCACGGGTTCCAGCAGGGCAAGAAGATTGGCCACCGCCTCGTCCACCTCGTCCTCGTAGAAGTCGGCGATCTTGGACAGCATGGCGTCCAGGGCACCGGTCTGCTCGCCCACGCTGATCATCTGCACCACCATGGACGGGAAGACGTCGGTGTCCCCCAGGGGCGCCGACAGGCTCTTCCCCTCCTCCACGCTCTTGCGGGTGGCCATGATGGCATCTTCCACGACGGCGTTGCCGGCCGTCTTGGCGGTCACCTCCAGGCCCTCCAGGATGGGCACGCCCGACGAGACCAGGGTGCCCAGGGTGCGGCAGAACCGCGCCACGGCGATCTTCCGCAGCAGGATGCCGATGACCGGGATGCGCAGGATCAGGCCGTCGATGCGCCGGCGGCCCGAGTAGGTCTTGTGGTAGCGGAACACCGCAAAGACCGCCAGGCCCACCAGGAGAATGAGCACGGGCATCCACCGGCCCAGGAAGTTGGAGATGGCGATGGTGACCCGCGTGGGCAGGGGGAGCTGGGCGCCCAGCCCCTCGAACAGGGTGGCGAAGGTTGGAATGACCTTCCACAGGATGAGGGTGACCACGCCGATGGCGATGGTGATGACGGCGGCGGGGTAGATGGAGGCCGAGCGCACGGCACTGCGCAGCTTCACCACCTTCTCGATGTAGGTGGAGAGCCGCTGCAGGATGGTGTCCAGGATACCGCCGGCCTCGCCGGCGGCCACCATGTTGGAGTACAGCTCGCTGAAGACCTTGGGGTGCTTGCGCAGGGAGTCGGCCAGGGAGGAGCCGGACTCCACGTCCTGGCGGACCTGAAGCAGGACCTTCTTGAACACCCGGTTGGTCTGCTGGCCGCCCAGGATCTCCAGGCACTGCACCAGCGGCAGTCCGGCGTCGATCATGACGCTGAACTGGCGGGTGAAGATTGCGATCTCCTTCTGGCTGACACCTCCGCCGAACTTGGGCAGGGCGAACTCCTTCCCCTTCTCCGTGACGGCGGTCACCAGGATCTGCTGCTTCCGCAGCATGGCCACCAGCGCCTCCTTGCTATCGGCGGCAAGCACGCCTTCCTGGACCAACCCGGCGGGGTTTCGTCCCTTCCATGAGTACGTCGGCATTGGCCTATTCCTCCTTCACAGCTTCGGCTTGGCCCCGGAGCTCACCGGCGAGCACGGCGCCCCGGATCGGCGGTGCCCCGGGCCTCGTAGATCAGGCCAGCACCGCGATTGATCATGTCCTGCAGCTCCTCGGGGTTCGAGGAGGTGCTGACAGCCATCTCCAGGCTGATCTTCTTCTTCAGGTACAGGGTGGCCAGGGACTGGTTGAAGGTCTGCATGCCGAACTTGGCCTGCCCTGTCTGCATGATGGAGTAGATCTGGTGGATCTTGTCCTCGCGGATCAGGTTCCGGATGGCGGCGTTGGGAACCATGATCTCCATGGCCAGCACCCGGCCCGCGTTGTTCTGGGTGGGCAGCAGCGTCTGGCAGAGGATCCCCTCCAGGACGAACGAGAGCTGGGCCCTGACCTGGGCCTGCTGGTGGGCGGGAAAGACGTCGATGATCCGGTTCATGGTCTGCACGGTGGAGTTGGTGTGCAGCGTGGCGAAGGTCAGGTGTCCCGTCTCGGCGATGCGCAGCGCCGACTCGATGGTCTCCAGGTCACGCATCTCGCCAATGAGCACCACGTCGGGATCCTGGCGCAGCACCGAGCGCAGGGCATTGCCGAACGAGAGGGTGTCGGCGTGCAGCTCCCGCTGGTTGACGATGCACTTCTTGTGGGAGTGGAGGAACTCCACCGGGTCCTCGATGGTGACGATGTGGGAGTTGCGCTCCGAGTTGATCTTGTCCAGCATGGCCGCCAGGGTGGTGGACTTTCCCGACCCTGTGGGCCCCGTG
Source organism: Candidatus Polarisedimenticolia bacterium (assembly GCA_041580435.1). Taxonomy (GTDB): domain Bacteria; phylum Acidobacteriota; class Polarisedimenticolia; order SMYD01; family SMYD01; genus JBFGDW01. The sequence goes on from JBFGDW010000197.1 coordinate 1,922, forward strand.
ACCAGCACCAGGCCGCGGGGCTTCTCGGCGATCTTCTGCACCACCTCAGGCAGCCCCAGATCCCTGAAGCTGCGGATCTCCCAGGGGATGGTCCGGAAGGCGGCGCACACCGCGCCGCGCTGCAGGAAGATGTTGGCTCGGAACCGGGCCAGACCCTTGACGCCAAAGGACAGATCCAGCTCCAGGTTCTCCTCGAACCGGTGCTTCTGGTTGTCGGTGAGCACCGAGTAGATGAGGTTCTTGCTCTCCGGAGCGCTCATGGGCGGGAGCTGCAGGGGCACCAGCCGGCCGTTGATCCGGATCTGGGGCGGTGAGTTGGTGGTGACGTGCAGATCCGTCCCGCCCTGCTCGACCAGCGTCTTCAGAAGTTGGTGCAGCGTGACTGCCATGACCCCTTCGCCTCCTTGACGGCTCCTAGAGGACCGTCTCCCGGACCACCTCTTCCACCGTGGTGATCCCGTCCCTGATCTTGCGCAGGCCGCTGTGCCGGAGGGTGATCATCCCCTCGTCGGCGGCCTTCTTCTTCAGCTCCAGGGAGGACGCCCCGCACAGGATCAGCTCCCGCAGGCCGTCGCTCACCTCCATGACCTCGTACAGTCCCACCCGTCCCTTGTAGCCCGTGTTGTTGCACACGCCGCAGCCGGCGCCCTTGAACAGCTTCACCTTCCCCACGTCCTCCGGCGTGAAGCCGATGTCCACCATGGCCTGCTGGGGCAGGCTGAAGGGCTCCTTGCAGTCCTTGCAGATCCGCCGCACCAGGCGCTGGGCGCAGATGAGGTGCACCGAGGTGGAGACCAGGAACGGCTCGATGCCCATGTTCATGAGCCGGTTGATGGTGGAGGGAGCGTCATTGGTGTGGAGGGTGGACAGCACCAGGTGACCGGTGAGGGCGGCCTTCACGGCAATCTCCGCCGTCTCGAAGTCGCGGATCTCTCCCACCAGGACGATGTTGGGATCCTGGCGCAGGAACGAGCGCAGGGAGGCGGCGAAGGTCAGCCCGATGGACTCCTTCACCTGGACCTGGTTGATGCCGTGGAGGTTGAACTCCACCGGATCCTCGGCGGTCATGATGTTGGTCTCGGGCGTGTTGACGGTGTGGATGGCCGAATAGAGGGTGTTGGTCTTTCCCGATCCGGTGGGCCCGGTGACCAGGACCATGCCGTAGGGCCGGAAGATGGCGCGCTCGAACTTCTCTAGCGACTCGTCCTCGAAGCCCAGGCGCCGCATGTCCAGCACCAGGTTCTCCTTGTCCAGGAGCCGGAGCACGATCTTCTCGCCGTACAGCGTGGGGAGCACCGACACCCGGAAGTCCATCTCCCGGTTCTTGCCGCCCAGTTTCATCTTGATCTTGATGCGCCCGTCCTGGGGGAGGCGCTTCTCCGAGATGTCCAGCTTGGCCATGATCTTGAGGCGCGAGAGAATGGCGTCCCGGAGCTTCAGGGGCGGGTGCATGATCTCGTAGAGGACACCGTCGATGCGGAACCGCACACGGAAGTCCTTCTCGTAAGGCTCGATGTGGATGTCCGACGCGCCCCGCTTGATGGAGTCGGTGAGGATGATGTTCACCAGCTTGACCACCGGGGCCTCTTCCGAGGCCTGCTCCAGGGTCCGGATGTCCAGCTCCTCGTCGTCGTCCAGGACCTCCAGCTCCTCGTTGGCCGTGGCCGCCATCTCGTCCATGACCTTCTTCAGCTCGAGGGCGTGGCTGGAGCCGTAGTACTTCTCGATGGCCTCCTTGATGGCCATCTCCGAGGCCACCACCGGCTCCACGTTGTACCCGGTCATGAACTTGATGTCGTCCATGGCGAACACGTTGGTGGGATCCACCATGGCGATGGTGAGGGTGGCGCCGGTGCGGGACAGGGGCATGATCAGGTACTTCTGGGCCACCTCGGCGGGGATGAGCTTGTACACCTCCTCGTCGATCTCGAAGTGGCGCAGGTTGACGCTGGGCACGCCGTACTGCTGGGAGAGGAACTGGGTGATGTCCTCCTCGGTGCAGAATCCCAGCTTGACCAGGTTGAAGCCGAGCTTGCCGCCGTTCTTCTTCTGGTAGGTGAGGGTCTCGGTGAGCTGGGCCTCGGTGATGATGTTGGCGTTGACCAGCATCCAGCCCAGCTTCACAGCCATGGAGAAACCCCTTTGAGTGGCAGGCCGGCGTGCGGCCGGGCGCTCGCGTGTCGGCGGCCGGCGGTCGCTCCCCCGCCCGGAATCCGGGATCAATATGTGTTTGGGGATCCGGGGCGTCAAGCGAGCCACCTTCTCACTCCCCGGGGGACGCCTCCCACCGGGAAAGGAGCACGATTCCGGCCCCCTCCCACGCCCGGGTGGCCTCCGCCGGGGACGCCGTGACCCGCCAGGGGGTGGTCATGAGGTCCAGAGACGGCCCTCCCTCGGGCCCCGCCCCCAGGACCACCACCCCTCCCTCCACCTCCACCTCGCCGGCGCCGGCCACCTCACCCCGGGCCAGGAGGGCCAGGATGCCGCGCCAGCGCACCGCCGCCCCCGCCGGCACCTCCAGGCGCCCCTCCACCAGCAGCAGTCCGCGGCCGGACAGAACCTCTCCCGGACCCAGGATCCGCTCGCCGGCCAGCAGGACGATGCCGGAGGCCGCGGCCGGCGCTGCCGTCCCCTCCGCCAGGGGGGCGGACCGGCGCCGGGCGGCGGCCACCAGCGCCGGCAGGCGGGCGCACAGGCCTTCGTCCCCTGACCAGGGGGAGGCGCCGCGCAGGCTGGCGGGCAGGGGGTGCCCCCCCAGGTCGGGCAGGTGTCCCGCCTCCCGGGTGAGGCCCATGAGCACCTGGACCAGCGCGCCCACCTCGGGCACGTCCCGCTGGCCGCCGTCCCACCAGGTGACGCCGCCAGGGCCGCTCTCGTCCCCTACCAGCGGCAGCAGGTTCTCCACCAGGAGCGCGACCTGATCCTGGCTCAGGGCCGATGCGTCGCCGGCGGGGTCGTCCACCGCCCGGATCAGGCCGGTGGCCGCCGCCCGCAGCAGGTCGTCGTCCCGGGACGGGCAGATCCCGCCGCTGCAGGCCGCCGCCGCCCGGCGGAGGTTCTCCCTTGCCAGGGTCAGGAGGCGCCGCTCCATCTCGGTCATGCGCGTGGCCGGGACCGCCAGGGCGGGCGCCGGCGCCCCTCCGTCCAGCCGGGCCGCCGGCACTCGGCAGCCATCCCGTCCCCCGCAGATCCCGGCGACCAGGGCGCAGTCCAGCAGCGCCGCGGGCAGCGGCGTGAGCGCCCCCACCAGCGCCTCGTGCACCACGAGCCGCTCCGCCGGCGCCCCCAGCGCCGGGGCGCCACTGCGCCCGAGGGCCACCAGCAGGAGCCGGCCGTTGGCATCCGCGCGGGGATCACCGTCGGCCTCGCCGTCGTCCCGGGGCCGCACCTCCGCCCAGGCCCCCGGCGGCAGGAAGGCGGGGAGATCGGGGAGCGCCAGCGCCTCCCCCCGGGCCAGCGCCGAGATCAGTGCCGACGCCGTGGTGCCTGTGGCCACCAGCGAGGCCGTCTCGGCGGCCCGCGCCGCCTCCTCCGCGGCGGCCGTCCGGGCGGCCGCCAGGCGCGCGGTCACCGCGGTGAGGGCAGCCTGTGCCGCCACCAGGTGCAGCGCCAGCATCAGGGCCAGCGCCGCCGGCAGCGCCCCTCCACGCGCGCCGTTCACGGGAGCGGGCTCCCGGCCGCCGCCTGCGGCTGGCGGGCTCCCACCATGAGCCGGAGCGTCACCGAGCGCGCCGGCCGCGCGCCGCCGGGACCGGGAGCTCGGATCCCATCCGCCGCACCCGCCCGAACCGGCGCCAGGGTCAGGTCCGGCGTTCCGGCGGCGGGCGGCGCGTCGGGAGCGAGAGTGCCCAGCCACGCCAGCAGCTCGGGCAGCTGCGTCGAGGCGGCCGCGGCGCTGCGCATGACCACCGGCGGATCCAGGGCCGGCTGCCCATCCCGGCGCAGGCCATCGGAGGCCAGGCGCCACTCCCGCCGCACCACCCGGTACAGGCGCGCCCCCTCCCGGGGAAGAGCCGGGAACGGCAAGGGATCCGCCAAGCCGACGCGGCGGAGCACCGCGTCCCGGTAGGTGACCCGGGACAGGTGCTGGCGCGCCAGGCGATCCCGCAGCAGCACCTCGTCCCCCGGCTGCATGTTCCCCAGCGCGGCCACCGCCAGGAAGGCCTGACCCGGCGGGGCAGGCTCCACCACCGGCGTGCCGCCGTCGAAGCCGCCCTCCAGGTGGCGGATGGCAAGCCGCGTGCCGGCGGCGGTGATGGCAGGCGGCGCGTCGCCCAGGCCAAAACCGGCCCGGCGCAGGTCCAGGGCGATCCGGTGGGCGGCCAGCCGGGCGCCGTCCGCCGCCGCGGCCCGGCGACCCAGGTCGCGGGCCACCGCCCGGCTCCAGCTCAGGAGCGGCAGCGCCACGCCGAGGACCGTCAGCCCCAGGGCCAGGGACAGGAGCGATTCCAGGAGCAGCCCGCCGGCCTCCCGGCGCCGCGCCGCCACCGGCGGGCTCACAACGCACCCCTCGCCGCCACCACCTGCGCCGGTGCCGGACCCGCC
>JBFGDW010000198.1:0-6459 GCA_041580435.1 Candidatus Polarisedimenticolia bacterium
CGCCCTCATCCTCTCCCTGGCCGCGCTCCTGCCGGCCGCGGCCCTGACCGCCCCGCCGGCCGCCGACTGGCCCCAGTGGCGCGGTCCCGACCGGGACGGCCGCTCGCCGGACACCGGGCTGCTGGCAAGCTGGCCCGACGGGGGGCCGCCGCTCCTCTGGCAGGCCGCGGGGCTGGGCGGGGGCTTCTCCAGCGTGGCGGTGGCCGGCGACCGCATCTACACCATGGGCGACCTGGGCGAGACGCAGCACGTCCTGGCCCTGTCCCGAAAGGACGGCAGCCTCGTCTGGAAGACGCCGGTGGGTCCCGCGTGGGAGGACCAGTACCTGGGGCCGCGCTCCACACCCACCGTGGACAGGGACCGCATCTATGTCATGACCACCGAGGGGGAGATCATCTGCCTGGACGCGGCCAAGGGGGAGAAGCGGTGGAGCCGGAGCCTGCCCGCTGACTACAAGGCGTCCATGATGAAGGCCAAGGGGACCTACGACTGGAAGTTCAGCGAGTCGCCCCTGGTGGACGGTGACCGGGTGGTGGTGACGCCGGGCACCCGCGACGCCGCGCTGGTCGCCCTGGACAAGATGACCGGCAAGGAGATCTGGAGGACCGCCATCCCTGAGCTGGGGGAGAACGGCGAGGACGGAGCCGGGTACTCATCGGTGGTGGTGTCCGAGGCCGGCGGCCTGCGCCAGTACGTCCAGCTCATCGGGCGGGGGCTCATCGGCGTGGATGCCGCAACAGGGCGCTTCCTGTGGGGCTACAACAAGGTCGCCAACGGCATCGCCAACATCCCCACCCCCATCGTCCACGGCAATCACGTCTTCACCTCCACCGGCTACGGCACCGGGTCGGCCCTGGTCCGCCTGCAGCGCCAGAAGGACACCGTCCGCGCCGAGGAGGTCTACTTCCTGTCCGCCGACGTGATGCAGAACCACCACGGCGGCCTGATCCTGGACCAGGGGCACATCTATGCCGGCACCGGCCACAACAAGGGGTTCCCCCTGAGCGTCCACATGGAGACCGGCAAGGTGGCCTGGGGCCCCGTCCGCAACGACGGGAGCGGCTCGGCGGCGGTGAGCTACGCCGACGGCCGCCTCTACTTCCGTTACCAGGACGGCACCATGGTCCTCATCGAGGCTACCCCGGCCGAGTATCGTGAGCGCGGCTCGTTCAAGATCCCCGAGGTCACCAAGCCCAGCTGGGCCCACCCGGTGATCATCGGCGGGCTCATGTACCTGCGGGAGCAGGACAGGCTCTACGTCTACGACGTGCGCAGCCGGCCGGCGGCGGCCGCCGCCGCGGGCGCCCCCTGAGCCGTTCGTTCCTGTAGAATGACCTCCGCGCGCGATGGCCGGCACGGCCCGGCGCGAGGAGGTCCCATGCTGAACCGTCTGGCAATCATGGCGGCGCTGGCCGCTTGCCTGGCCTGCTCCGGCCCCGGTCCGGACGCCGGCGACCCGGCGGGCTCGACCGGCGCCGGGCCGGCGGAGCCCACTCCGCCGGTTCCGTCTGCTACGGCCCAGCCCGCGCCCTCGCAGCCGTCCGCCGCGGAGAGCGGCGCCGTGGAGATCCTCAACGGCCGACAGCCCCTGCCCGGACTGATCACCGGCGGCCAGGTGACCCGGGAGCAGATGGCGGCCCTGGGCTCCCGGGGCTACCGCCACTTCATCAATCTCCGGCCCACCGACGAGACGGGCACCGGCTGGGAGGAGGAGCTGGCCCGGGAGCTGGGCCTGGAGTTCGTCCGCATCCCGGTGGAGGGGGCGGATGGCCTCACCGAGGACAATGCCCGCCGCCTGGCCGCCGAGCTGGAGCGGGCTGGCGGCGAGCCGGCGGTGCTCTACTGTGGCAGCGGCAACCGGGTGGGGGCGCTGCTGGCGCTCAAGGCCAACCGCCTGGACGGGGCCAGCGCCGAGGAGGCCCTGGCCCTGGGCCGCGAGGCCGGCCTGACCCGCCTGGAGCCGGCCGTGCGGGAGATCCTGGGCCTGCCCGTCCCTGCTCCCTGAGGCGCCCCTTGGCCGCGCGGTGGATGGTGCGTCCCCTCCCCGGGCTCCTGCTCTGCGCCCTGATGGCCATCCCCCAGGCGCCGGCCTCCCAGCCGGCGCGCTCGCCGCTGCCGCCCGGGCTCGACCGCGAGATCCGGGCGAGCCTGGAGGCCCTCGAGGAGCGCACGCGGCGCGGCGAAGCATCCGCCGTAACCTGGCGGGAGCTGGGGGACCACTCACTGGCCCTGGGCGACCCCCGGGGCGCAGCCGACGCCTACCGGCACGCTCTTGGCCAGGACCCCCAGGACCACCTGGCCTGGATCTGGCTGGGGACGGCGCTCATGATGCTGGACGAGATCCCCGAGAGCGTGGCCGCGCTCCAGGAGGCTTCCCGCCTCCAGCCGTCCGATCCGCTCCCCTGGTTGCTGCAGGCCTACCTCCAGCTCAACCGGCTCGATGACCCGGGAGCGGCCATGGAGGCCATCGAGCGCGTGCTGGAGCTGGACCCCGATGCTCAGATGGAGCACGCCCACGACCTGTCGGTGCGGGGGGAGGATGGCCGGATCATCACGGTGGTCCAGATGAGCGTGTCACTGATTGGCGGCCGCGAGATGGAGTCTACCGTCCGCTTCAAACGGGATGGCCCTCCCCCTCGCATCCCTCCCGAGGAACAGGTGCGCGCGCTCCTTCTCCAGGCGGTGAAGAAGCGACCGGAGGATGCCCGCGCCTGGTTCCACCTGGGACGGAACCAGGCCCGCGCCGGGCAGGCCGATGCGGCCGTCGCCAGCCTGAAGCGCGTGGTGGAGCTGGACCCGGACCATGCCCGGGCCTGGCTGGAGCTGGGCCATCTCCACCGGGGCCGGGACGACGACAAGAACGCCCTCGCGTGCTTCCAGCAGGCGGCGGACCTTGACGGATCGCTGCAGGAGGCCTGGGCCAACCTGGGCAACCTGCTCAAGCCGGATGGCCGACCCCAGGAGGCCCTGGAGGCGCTCCGGCGCGCCCTGGAGCTGGACCCGGAGGATGCCTGGGCCTGGCGGCGCCTGGGCGACGTCCTCAACGACGACATGAAGGACTACACAGAGGCCATCGCCGCGTACCGGAGGTCCCTGGCCCTCCGCCCCGGGAACTACTTCGCCAACGCGAACCTGGGTGTCGCGCTGAAGAACTCGCGCCAGGACCAGGAGGCCGAGACCTACCTGCTCGAGGCCTCGCGCATCCGCCCCGGCGACAGCTTCGCCTGGCGGCGCCTGTCCAGCCTCTACCGGGACCGCCTGGGCCGGCCCACCGACGCCGCCCGGGCGCTGGAGCAGGTGGTCCGGATCGAGCCTGGCAACGCCCGCGCATGGCGCGATCTCGGCGACCTGCACCTCACCCAGCTCGAGAACCCGCAGGCCGCCATCCCACCCTACCAGCGCGCGGTGAAGCTGGATCCGGGGCGCGCGGCATCCTGGGTCGCCCTGGGCCAGGCGCAACGCCGGGCGGGACAGGATCGCCAGGCCATGCGCTCGCTCAAGCGCGCCGCGAAACGGGCCCCAAACTACCCACGACCCTGGGAGGAGATGTACCTGCTCCACAAGGAGCGCAAGAAGCTGGCCCGGGCGGAGGCGGCCCTCAGGAAGGCCATCGCCGCCGATTCGCGGCGCGCCTGGGGCTGGGCCGTGCTGGGCTCCCTGCAGTTCAACCAGGGACGCGCCGGGGAGGCCGAGGCGAGCCTGCGACGGGCCGTGGAGATCAACCCGCGCTGGGCCTATCCCTGGCGCCGCCTGGGGGACGTGTACAACGACGCCCTGAAGGACCACAGGCGGGCGGTGGAGGCACTCGCGCGGGCCACGCGCCTCGCGCCCTCCGACTACTGGGCCTGGGCCAACCTGGGCAACGCCCAGAAGAACGCCGGGTGCCTGGAGGGGGCGGCCGGCAGCCTGCGGCGCGCCGCGGAGCTGGATCCGGGGCAGGCCTTCGCCTGGTGGCGGCTGGGGCAGATCCACCGGATGCGGGGGGATGCCTGCGCGGCGCTGATGGCCTTCCGCCGCGGCCTGGCCGGCGACCGCACCTACACCTTCGTCGAGGACGACCACCGGGACCTCCTGGCCGAGTTGCGCACCCGGTCCGGCGGGCAAGCCGGTGTCGCGGCGAATCCTCTAGAATGTCCGGAAGAATGATGCGCATCCCCACGAGCGCCTTCTTCCGCGGACCCGTCGCCGGCCGGCTCCTGCCCGCGGCCCCGGCCGGGCCCTGATCGGCCGGCCATGACCTGCCCCCGGTGCCGGGCCCCCTTGCCACCGGAGGCCGGGGTGTGTCCGGGATGCGGCGCGGCCATCGCCGGCCCCGACACGCCCACCATCGCCACCCCCCCTCCTGGCGGCGGGGACGACCGGGAGCGCCCAACCGATACCGAGGCGGACACCTCGTGGCTCCCCTCCGGTGACACCCCGCCAGGCGGCGGCGCCGCGGCAGCCGCCGGAGCAGCGGCCCTGGAACCGGGAGCGATGCTGGGCGACCGCTACCGCATCCTCAAGAAGCTGGGGGAGGGAGGGATGGGCGCGGTCTTCCAGGCCCGGGACCTGGAGCTGGACCGGGACGTGGCCCTCAAGATCATCCGCGGCGAGATGGCCGCCAACCCCCAGGCCCTGGCCCGCTTCAAGCAGGAGATCGTCCTCGCGCGCAAGATCACCCACCGAAACGTCATCCGCATCTTCGACCTGGGACAGGCCGACGGCATCCGCTTCCTCACCATGGAGTACGTGGAAGGACGGGACCTACACAGCGTGCTGCGGGAGCGGGGGAAGCTCCCCCCTGGCGAGGCGGTGGAGATCATCCTGCAGATCTGCGCGGCCCTGGAGGCCGCCCACCAGGAAGGTGTCGTCCACCGCGACCTGAAGCCTCAGAACATCATGGTGGACGCCAGCGGCCGGATCCAGGTCATGGACTTCGGCATCGCACGCTCCCTGGAGGCGGGCAGCATGACCCAGACCGGCGCCGTCATCGGCACGCCGGACTACATGTCGCCGGAGCAGGTGCGCGGCGAGCCGGTGGACGCCCGGTCCGACGTTTTCATGCTGGGGGTGATCTTCTACGAGCTTCTGTCCGGGGATCTGCCGTACCGGGCCGAGAGCCTCATGGCCGCCATGTTCAAGCGGACCCAGGAGCGGGCGCGGCCGCTCTCGGCGCTGGACCCGCAGCTTCCCACCGTCCTCAGCGACGTGGTGGCCCGCTGCCTGGAGATCTCACCCCTGCGCCGCTACCAGTCGGCGCGGGAGGTGCGCACCGATCTCGAGGCCTGGCGCGGCGGCACGACCCAGCGCTCCATCCACATCACCCTCCCCGGGCTCACCCACCTGCCGGGCCGGCGGGGCCGGCTGCTGGCGGCGGGCGCCGCCGCGGCGGTCATGCTGGTGGCGGCGGTGGGGCTGTTCCTCTGGCTGCGGCCACCGTCGGCCACCGGCCCCACCCCGGCGGCGGAAGGGCGCACGGTCTCCCTGGCCGTCCTGCCGTTCCGCAACGCGTCGGGGGATCCGTCGCTGGACTGGCTCAGCGGCGGGCTGGCGGAGATGCTGCGCACCGATCTGGGCCAGAGCGGCGCCCTGCGCACCGTCTCGTCGGACCGGCTCGGCCAGATCCTGGCCGATCTCCGCGTCGGCTCCGGCGCCAGCCTGGACCCGCCCACGCTGCGGCGCATCGCCGAGTTCAGCAGCGCCGACAACATGGTCTGGGGGCAGTTCGTCCGCCTGGGGGAGCAGATCCGCATCGACGCCACGGTGGAGGACGTCAAAGAGCAGCGCCAGAAGCAGATCAAGGTGGAGGCGGCCCGGGAGCAGGACCTCCCTGGCGCCATCGCCGAGCTGGCGCGGCAGGTCCAGGGCAGCCTGCAGCTCAGCCGGGAGGCCTCCCGGGCCCTGGCCGGCCAGCCCCTCAAGCCGTCCACCGAATCGCTGCCGGCGCTGCGCCACTACACGGAGGCCCTGGCCCTGGCCGGCCAGGGGAAGCACCTGGAGGCGGTCCAGAAGTACGAGGCGGCGGTGCAGGACGATCCGGGCTTTGCCCTGGCCCACGCCCAGCTGGGCCGGACCTACGAGCGGCTTGGGTACGGCAAGGAGGCCGAGCAGAGCGCCCGCCGGGCGGTGGAGCTGAGCCCCGAGCTCTCCCGGCGGGAGCGGCTGTGGGTCCTGGCCCAGAGCGCCCGCATCACCAACGATCTGGATGCGGCCCTGGACCATTACCGGCAGATCATCGAGCTGTCCCCGGGCGACCCGGAGGTTCACTTCGAGCTGGCGACGCTGCTGGAGTCAAGGGGCCGGTTCGACGACGCCCTGGAGCACCTGAGCCAGGTGCTCGCCACAGACCCGCGCAATGTCATTGCCTTGCTGGCCCGGGGGCGGGTGGAGATCAAGCGGGGCGATCCCCAGGCCTCCCTGGAGACGCTGACCCAGGCCCTCAGCCTGGCCATCCAGCTCGACAACCGGGAGGCCAAGGCC
>JBFGDW010000199.1:0-6450 GCA_041580435.1 Candidatus Polarisedimenticolia bacterium
AGGAGGGAGCGCCATGGCATGGATCGCCGCGAGGATGAGAGGTCTGCTCCTGGACGGGGAAATGGCCGCGCGCCTGGGCCGGGGAAGAGGGCTGGCCACGCTGGCAACTCTGGCGTTGCTGGCGCTGGCCGCCACGGGCTGCCGGGGCTCACAGCCCGTGCCCCTGGACCCGGACGCCCTGGTCTGGCGGACCTACGTGGACACAGCTGTGGGCTACTCGGTGAGCCATCCCGAGGCCTTCCGGGCCAGTCCCGAGGGGGATGGAAACACCCTTTTTCGTCTTGCGGGGGACGGCGTGCCTGTGGTGGTGCGCTATACCACGGAAGAAGAGGGGCGGCGCCGCGGCGCCTGGTTTGGCCATCCTCCGGTGGAGGCAATCACGCTGGACGGGGTGCCGGGCATGCGGTACGTCTACGAACACTGGGATCTCATCTTCGCCACGCGTACGGTGGCCTACGTGGTGCCACTCCACGATCGCTGGCTGGGGCTGGAGTTTCGCACCTCCGGGGAGCTCAGCCCGGTGCAGCAGCGAATGCTGGACACGTTCCGCCTGCCCTGACGGCAACCCGCGGCACCGGAGCCGTGACGGCCCGGTGGGCCTGGGCTAGGATCCCCCCATGGCCGACCGCGCTCAACGCCTGTCCGAGAACGCGCCGGGCGAGTTCTTCGTGGATGCGAGCTGCATCGACTGCGAGACCTGCATGATCGTGGCGCCGGATCTGTTCGGGGAATCGGACCGGGAGCTGGCCTACGTCCTCCGCCAGCCCGGCGATGCCGCCGAGCGGCACCGCGCCCTGATGGCGCTGGTGGCGTGTCCCACCCGCTCCATCGGGACCGTCTCACGCCTGGACGCGCGCCGCGCGGCGGCCTCCTTCCCGGAGCCGGTGACGCCGGACGGAGATGTTCTCTACTGCGGCTACGCCCACGAGGAGTCCTTCGGGGCCTCCAGCTATCTCATCCGCCGTCCCGGGGGGAACGTCCTGGTGGACTCCCCCCGTGCCGCCGGCCCGCTCCTGAAGCGCCTGGACGCTCTGGGGGGCGTGGCCCTCATGTTCCTGACCCACCGGGACGACGTGGCGGACCACGAGACGTTCCGGCGCCGCTATGGCTGCACGCGAGTTTTGCACGCCGATGATATGGGTCCGGGCACCGCGGGGATCGAGCGGCGGCTGGAGGGAGAGGAGCCCGTGGCGCTGGCGGAGGACCTGCTGGCCATCCCGGTTCCCGGGCATACCCGCGGGAGCGCGGCGCTCCTGTTCGACCGGCGCGTCCTGTTCAGCGGCGACCATCTGTGGGGCGACGGGCGCGGCCGCCTGGCAGCCTCGCGCCGGGTGGCGTGGCACTCCTGGCGCCGGCAGATCGCCTCCATGGAGCGGCTGCTGGACGTGCCGTTCCAGTGGGTGCTGCCGGGGCACGGCCGGCCCTGGCGGGCCGCGTCGGAGGCGGACCGGCGGCGACAGCTGCAGGATCTGCTGAGGCGCATGCGCGGTGGCGATGGAGAGGCCCCGGGCTCGGGCCTGCCGGGCGGGCTGCCAGAGCGCTCTGGAACGTGAAGAGGGCGGGAAGCCGCCGGCTCCCCGCCCCCGTCATGGTCCGGCCGAATCGTCTACTTGCAGGTCTTGGCTCCCGGCTTCCCCTTGCAGTTGCCGGAGCAGCAGTCGCTGTCGCTGTTGCACGCGTCGCCAGGCTGGCCCAGCTCACAGTTGCCGCCGCCGCCGCCCGTGGTGAGGTTGCAGCCGTACAGCGCATTCAGGCCCGCCTCGTCATCGCTGTGGATGGCCTTGTTGTTGCAGTAGGACACCGAGGCGTACATGAGGGCCGCCGAGTTGCCGGAGTGCCCCAGGCCGATGAGGTGGCCAATCTCGTGGGTCGTGACCGCCTCCAGGTAGATCTCGCCGGAGCAGCCATCGGGCTCGCGCGCCGTGGTGAAGTCGTAGCGCAGGTTGAAGAACACGTCCGAGTCGGTGATCTCCACCACGTCCAGCCCGCCGCAGGTGCCGGTGCTGCCTGTGTCGTAGTAGCCCACGGTGGTGGCGGCCAGGCAGGTCCCCTTGCAGATCCTGAAGGGATCGCCGAACACCAGATGGCTGGTGGTGTCGCCCGGGACGACGTTGGGAGCGCCGGTGGAGCTGGTGACCACGTTGCCGGCGCCGCGTCCGTTCCAGGCGGTGACGGCGCCGCGGGCGGCGGTCACGCCGTTGTCGGAGTCGGTGACGCTGGCCAGGCCGCCGCTATCGACGATGACGTTCTTGGGAGTGTTGAACCAGCGGCGAGGCGGGTTCAGCAGGACGTAGGAGTAGGCGACGCTGCCCAGCAGGGTCACCACGGCCACGGCGGAGAGGGCGGTCCATGGGATCTTTCTCATCTTCAGCCCTCCCTATCGTCCGGCGCCGCGGAGGATGTTGACGAACTGGCTCAGGGCCATCCCATTGCCAAGGCCACCGCGCAGGATCTCGTTGCCTGCCTGGTCCCGGGCAACCCGCGACACCCCCTGGGCGTAGCCGCTCACCATGGGCGCGCCGTCGTCCCAGGCGCCCACGAAGATGAGAGCCCGCTCGCCCACGCGGAACTCGGGGGCGCCGGCCATCCTGAGGCTGTAGCCGGCCACGCTGCCGCCTGGTACGCGCAGGGTGATGACGTCGCGATGGGACCCCACAAGCGTGCGCTGGACGGCGAGGGTCACGCTGGTGAAGATCATGGTCCCGTCGTCGTTCCAGGCGCTCTCCACTTCCTGGACGCGGGCGACCACGACCGCGTCGGACATGGACCTGAGGGTCGGGATGTCCACCTCCAGGAAGGTGGAGGCGGTGCAGGGCGCCAGCGCCAGGGCCAGAGTACCGGCCAGGGCGGCGAGCCTGCCAGGTTGCGCGGAGATTCGCATGCAGTTCCTCCTGCCGCGCCGGGCGCGGCCATCATGCCAGCCGGACTGAAGGGGACGGGACTTCCGGTGCTCCCCCCCGGCCCTCATTAACCCGGCCCGGGCGGCCGTGTCAAGTAGAATCTCGGCCAGGGTGCCCGGGAATGGCGGCGGGCCCTGCCCTGTTCTCTGGAGCCCGGGGGGCGCCGGAGAAACCCGCGCCGGACCGGTGCATCCAGACGGAGAGAACCATGAACGTCCCGAGAGCACGGCCACTCGCATTGTTCGGGCTCGCCCTGGCGCTGGCCCTGGCGGTTCCTGGATGCGGTGATCAGGCGGGCGCCGGGGATGCTGCCCCCGCCGGCGGCGACGGGAGCAGCGCGGCGCCTGTGCCGGAGCCGCCTGCGGCCACCACCGCGGCCCTCTTCGCCGGCGGCTGCTTCTGGTGCATGGAGCCCCCCTTCGAGAAGCTGCCCGGCGTGATCAGCGTGGTGTCCGGCTACACCGGGGGCCCGGAGGCGGACCCCACCTACGAGCAGGTCTCCTCCGGCCGCACGGGGCACCTGGAGGCGGTGCGGGTGGTCTACGACCCGGCCAAGATCGGCTACGCTGGCCTGCTCGAGGTCTTCTGGCGCCAGATCGATCCCACCGATGCCGGCGGCCAGTTCGCCGACCGGGGCCCCCAGTACCGCACGGCCATCTTCCACGCCGACCCGGAGCAGCAGCGCCTGGCCGAGGCCTCCCGGCGGGAGCTGGGCGCCAGCGGGCGGTTTCCGCGCCCCATCGTCACCGAGATCCTCCCGGCGGGGCCGTTCTACCCCGCCGAGGAGTACCACCAGGACTACTACAAGAAGAACCCGCAGCACTACAAGGCCTACCGCACAGGCTCCGGCCGGGAAGCCTTCCTGGCGCGGGTCTGGGGCGACGGCGCAAGCGCAGCCGACTCTGCTCCATCGCCACCGCCACCGCCCGGGCCGGGGCCGACGCGGCCGCAGACGCGGCCGCAGGCACAGACGCGGCCGGCCCCCGGGCCGGCCGCCTTCAGCCGGCCGTCCGACGTGGAGCTGCGCCGGCGGCTGACGCCGCTCCAGTACAGGGTCACCCAGCGCGAGGGGACCGAGCCGCCCTTCGACAACCCTTACTGGGATAACAAGCGTCCCGGCCTCTACGTGGACATCGTCAGCGGCGAGCCGCTGTTCAGCTCCCTGGACAAGTACGACAGCGGGACGGGGTGGCCCAGCTTCACCCGTCCCCTGGAGCCGGAGAGCATCGTGGAGCGCACGGATCGCAAGCTGTGGATGGTGCGCACCGAGGTGCGCAGCCGCACGGGAGACAGCCACCTGGGCCACGTCTTCGACGACGGGCCCGGACCCACGGGTCTGCGCTACTGCATCAACAGCGCCGCCCTGCGCTTCATCCCGGCCGAGGACCTGGAGAAGGAGGGGTACGGCGAGTTCGCCTCCCTGTTCGAGAAGCCCTGAGGCGGCGCGCTCTGCCGGCGCTTGGCACGGGCCGCGCCCAGCTCTCCTCTGTCCTGCCCAGAGCTCACCGTGCCGACTCGAGTTCCTTGAACATCCGCTCGGCCCGGCTGCCGTGCCAGAAGCCGTGGGCGGCGTGGAGCGGGCCCATGAGGAAGTAGGTCAGGCCGGCCAGGGGCGGACTGCCGGTGACGGCCAGGACCGTGATGGACAGGACGGCCACCCCCACCGAGATGAGGTGGGCCCGGATGGAGCCCCGGGTGAGATAGCGCTCCAGCTCGTCCAGCTCAAGCTGATCCCGCAGGCGATAGGCGCGCAGGAGCATCAGGGCCAGCAGGCCGAACACGCCGATGGCGCCGATGCCGTAGAAGTACATCATCCCGGCCCGGGCCGCATCGGCCGGGAACGCCGCCGCGGTCCCCTCGGGGAAGGCAAACATGGGGCCCAGGTCATCGCCCAGGATCATCTTCCACAGGAAGGTGGCCACGAACTTGAGGGGATAGGCGTAGAACATGATGAGGAAGAGGAACGCCCCGTTGAGGACGGAGGTGAGGAAGTCCTCCAGTCCGTAGCGCCGGAAGAAGAGGTAGTGGTAACGCCACGCCATGAGGAGCATGACGAAGGAGACCAGGAAGACCGGCAGATCCCGGATGGTGAGCCAGAGCTCCTGGAAGGTGTCGGGGACCTCCAGGGAGACCACCAGCAGGGTCAGGGTCACGGCGAAGACGCCGTCGGACAGCCCCTCCAGGCGCGACATCTCCCCTCCGCGCCAGCGGAACATGGGATCGGTGGGGATGCGCTTGCTGAACAGGTGCTCGCGGATCATGGCCCGGCCTGGTGGAGCGGCGCCCTGGACGCCAGGGTCCGCCGGCGGGCATCGTTCCAGATCCAGGCCCGCACCGTCAACCGGGCGCCGGGCGGGGCACGAGGCGCCTAGAACTGCTCCTTCTCGGTGGACTCCTCCAGGGCCAGGGTGGAGGCTCCGTCACCGCTGATGACCTTGGCCACCTCGTCGAAGTAGCCGGTGCCCACCTCGCGCTGGTGGCGGGTGGCGGAGTAACCCGCCGCCTCGGCCCCGAACTCGCGGGCCTGGAGGGCGGCGTAGGCCGACATGCCCTCGTCCCGGTAGGCGGTGGCCAGCTCGAACATGCTCATGTTGAGGGCGTGGAACCCCGCCAGGGTCACGAACTGGAAGCGGTAGCCCATGGCGCCCAGCTCGCGCTGGAACCGGGCAATGGTGGCGTCATCCAGGTGCTTCTTCCAGTTGAAGGAAGGGGAGCAGTTGTAGGCCAGCATCTTGCCCGGGAAGCGGGCGTGGATCCCCTCGGCGAAGCGGCGGGCCTCGTCCAGGTCCGGGTGGGCCGTCTCGCACCAGAGAAGGTCGGCGTAGGGGGCGTAGGCCAGGCCGCGGGCGATGGCCATGTCCAGGCCGCCCTTGATGCGGTGGAACCCCTCGGGGGTGCGATCGCCCACGATGAACGGGCGATCCCGGCTGTCCACGTCGGAGGTAAGCAGGCGGGCGCTGTTGGCGTCGGTGCGGGCAATGAGAACGGTGGGCACGTCCAGGACATCGGCGGCCAGGCGGGCCGCCACCAGGGTGCGCACGAACTGGGACGTGGGCACCAGGACCTTCCCCCCCATGTGGCCGCACTTCTTCTCGGAGCTGAGCTGGTCCTCGAAGTGGACGCCGGCGGCGCCGGCCTCGATCATCCCCTTCATGAGCTCGTAGGCGTTGAGCGCACCGCCGAAGCCGGCCTCGGCGTCGGCGACGATGGGGGCGAACCAGTCCCGCCCGCGCTGCCCCTCGGCCCACTCCACCTGGTCGGCGCGCTGCAGGGCCGCATTGAGGCGCCGCACCAGGTTCGGCACGCTGTCGGCGGGGTAGAGCCTCTGGTCCGGATACATCTGGCCCGAGGTGTTGGCGTCGGCGTCCACCTGCCAGCCGCTGCAGAAGATGGCCTGAAGGCCCGCCCGCCCCATCTGCATGGCCTGGTTCCCGGTGAGGGCGCCCAGGGCGTGCAGGTAGTCCCGGGTGGTGAGGAGATCCCAGAGGCGGCGGGCCCCGCGCTCGGCGAGGGTGTGGGCCACCTTGACGGAGCCCCGCAGCCGCTCCAC
>JBFGDW010000200.1:0-6435 GCA_041580435.1 Candidatus Polarisedimenticolia bacterium
CGCCGAGATCCTGGAGAGCGGCAAGCTGGAGCTGACACTCGCCCGCAAGCCCTCGGCGACCTGGGGCAGGGGAGAGGATGACCGCCCGGGCCGCTTCGGGGAGCTTCCCGCGGCCGGAACGGTGGTCGCCGCCCCCTACGCCGAGGTGAGTGATCGCGTCTTCCGAGAGCGGACGACGGTGCGGCTCATGAGCGCGCTGCCGGAGACCGTCCTCCGCTACCGCGTTCATGATGCAGGCTCGGAGCCTTCCCCGGCCGGCTGGGCGGACTACCAGGAGCCTCTCGTCCTTGACCGGAGCGTGCGCGTCGAGTTCTACGCCGTCCGGGGCGATGTGACGAGCCCGGTGGTGGAGACTTCCGTCCACCGCATGCCTCACGACTGGACCGTGCAAGTGCGCACGCCCCCCAACCCGCGCTACACGGCGGGCGGCCCCGAGGCGCTCATCGACGGCATCCGGGGCCCCGAGGACTGGCGCATCGGAGACTGGCACGGCTATCAAGGGGTCGACTTCGAGGCCACGGTGGATCTGGGCCGCCCCATGCCGCTGCGCCGGGCCGGTGCCGGCTTCCTGCAGGACAGCCGCTCATGGATCTGGATGCCGCGTGAGATGAAGGTCTTTGTCTCGCAGGACGGAGTGACGTTCCAGCCCATCGCCGGCACCGGCCACGACGTGGCGGATGACGCCTCCTCCTACGGTGTGACCTCCATCCGCGACCTGCTGGCCGAGCTGCCCGAAGGGACGACGGCCCGATATGTGCGGATCCACGCCCGCGGTTTCGGGACGATCCCGGAGTGGCACCCCGGCGCCGGCGGGGAGTCCTTCATCTTCGTGGACGAGATCCTGGTGGACTGAGGTCAGGGATGGAGCTGAACTGGCGCCCAGGCGTGCCCCTCCCAGGTCCACGCGTCGCCGAGCATTTCGTGCTGGCCCGATCCGCCGAAAAGCAGCGTGGCGCCGCGGGCGGCGTGGCCCGCCGGGGCTCGACGACCCACGCATGAGCGCAGGGGGTGGGCCCGGTTGTGGCTTTTTCCTCGCCACAAGCGTATAAAGAGGACCATGCCTTCCGCCGGGAGCGCCCGCCGAATGCCGGTCTTCGGAGCGGCCGTCGCCCTCGGGGCGTCTCTGCTCCGGGCGGCCGCCGCGGCCGGTTCCTGGCCTCCGCCACAGGAGAGCCAGGCCGTCTGCGCAGGCAGCACGCCGGGGGGAGTCAGCGGCCTGGTAGTGGAAAGCTACGACCCCGCCACCGGAGCCATGTCGCTCTCCTACCAGCCGGCCTGCGGAGCCACGGACCACCACATCGAGTACGGGCCGTTGTCGGCCGTGTCGGTCCTGGGCTACAGCGACCAGCAGTGTGGCCTGGGAGTCAGCGGCAGCGTGGCCGCCTTTCAGCCCGGCCCCGGCTCCTACTTCTTCCTGATCGTTGCCAGCAACGGCGGCGGACAGGAGGGGTCCTACGGTCTCATGAACATGGGCGGCGTGACCATGGAGCGGCCGGCCAACCCCGGGCAGACCTCGTGTCCCTTCACCCAGGACCTGAGCGCCGCCTGTGACGGCCCGACGCCCCTCATCACCCTGGGCATGACCGCCTACCGGCCCCAGACCGAGGCCTACGGCGCGCCCTTCCAGCGCACGGCCGTGCCAGCCGCCGATCTGGCGGCTCCCGGCGCGGGTGTCCGCGTGAATGGGGATGATGACAACAGCGACGGGACCCCCGACCGGGACCAGTCCATGGTCACGGGGGAGAACGACCTGGTGGAACTTGTGCTCAGCGCCGATCCGCCCTGCGCCAACGGCATCGACTACGTGCTCACCCGGTCCACCCCCGGCCTGCAGGTCTGGGCGGATTCTGGAAAGCAGACGCCCTTGCTGGTGGGCACGGATGAGGCGGTGCTCACCTTCCCGGGGAGCACCATGACTGTCTGGGTGGAGAGCATCGCCGCCGGCGCGGGCGACGTGGCCCTGGAGGCGCGCAACGGCAGCGGCGGCGTGGTGACGTCGAGGTCTGGGCACTTTTTTGGCTTCTCCGCCATCGTGATCGCCCTGGGAGGCGAGAGCCAGGTCCCGGGCGATCCGCCGCCCGAGCCCGGCAACTTCGGCATGTTCCAGCTTGCCATCCAGCTCTACCGGCTGGGGTATGATGTGCACATGTACGACGAGGACGTGGTGGCCGCCGACGGCTCGGGTGCCGCCTACAACGAGGTCGTGCGAGCCATCCAGGAGCGATCGGTGAGCCGCGTGGCCGTCTTCGGCTACAGCCACGGCGGTGGCTCCACCGTCGACCTGGCCATCCGCTTGAACAACAACCGGGCGGGGATCGGCGCGTTCGACATCGCCTACACGGCCTACGTGGACGCCATCCGGAACAATTCGGACATCGACCTTGCCACCGAGACGGAACTGCCGCCCACCACCATGTTCCACGCCAACTACTACCAGAACCCCGGCTGCGGCCTGTTCTCCCTGTGCGGCGGGCCCATCAACGGCGCCGACATCAACCTGAACGTCAATACCACGGCCTGGGGCGCCGGCCTGACCCACTTCACCGTGGATGACGCGCCGGAAGTCCTCGGCGCCATCCGGGGTCACATCCTCGGCATGGTGACACCATGAGCTGGACGAGATGGATGCATGCCGCGCTCCTGGCGCTGCTCCTGACCCTGGGCGTGGCGGGCCTGGCTCCGTCGGCTGGGCCGCCGCCTGGGCTGGTCCCGGACCCCGCCGTGCAGGCCGCCATCGGCGGCGCCGTCGACGCCCTGAACGCCGGCCCCGGCGAGGTGGAGCGACGGGAGGCCGTGGAGCGGGCGGGCGATCTGGCCGGGAGCAGCCCGGGCGGGCGGGTGGCCCTGCTGGAGCAGCTCCAGATCTTCCTGTCCACGGCCCGGGGGACCGAGGAGGCCATGGGTGGCGCCCTCCTGCTGCACCGGCTCGAGTTCGGCCGGGATGAGATCCTTGCCGCGACCCTGCCCCACCTGGTGGCGGCCGGACCTGAGCTGAACAAGGTGCTGCGAGAGGTTGCCTCCACCGTGGTGGATCCCGACCGCGAGGATGACCCCGTCGCGCTGGTGCTGGAGGCGGAGCGCCTGCGCCGTGGAGAGCGGAAGCCTGAGCCCGGCGGCGAAGAATCCCACGAGCTGGAGGTGCTTCTCCGGCGCCTGGCCCAGGACGACAGCCCGTGGGTGCGGCGGTATGCCGCTGCCGCCGCAGCGAACCCCGTGGAGTGATCTCGATAGCCTCACGGTGCTGCACAGTCTGGGCCATCCGCCCGGGGGAGGTCGTGTGAATCGATCACGATGGATGCTGGCCGGGGTCGCTCTCGTGGCGGCCCTGGCGCTGGGTGGTGGCGCGCGGGCCGCCGTTGCGCCACTCTATGACTGGTTGACCTTCGAGCGGGACCTGAGCCGGTCGTTCCAGGGCCCCGAGCAGAAGCTTGCCTTCGAGGACACCTTGAAACGCCTCATCGCCAGGGCGGAAGGGGCCGGGCGCAAGCCACCTCCCGGCGTGCTGGCCGAGTATGGGTTCCTCCTGTACGAGCGCGGGGAAACCCATGGCGCGGTGAGGTTCTTCCAGCGTGAGGCGCAGGAATGGCCCGAGTCGGCCGCGCTCATGGATCGCCTGATCGAGCTGGCCAGCGAGGTCGGCGCGCCATGAGCGGCATGCTCAGGGGGGCCGCCATCCTCGCTCTTCCGCTATTCCTGGCGGCCTGCTTCTCGGCGCCGCGGCGCGCGCCCTTCGACTACGGCCCCTACGTGGCCAGCGATCCGCGGTCGGTGGTGGTGGCGCCGGTGGCAGGCGGCACACCGGAGCAGCGGGACCTGCTCCTGTCCCTGATCATCAGGCCCCTGGCGGATCGGGGCTACTACGTCATGCCGGTGCGGGCGACCCAGGCCCTCGCCGAGCGGCACGGGTTCACCGCCCATGCGCGCGAGACGACCCTCTGGTATGACATGAATAACGACCACGGCGGCTCGGTGGTGGTTGACAAGCCGGAGGACGCCGAGCAGATCCGCAAGGACGCCGCCGAGCTGGCGGCCTTCTTCGGCGCCGACGCGGTGCTGTTCGCCCAGATCGTGGACTGGGGACACGAGGCGCGACGGGGGCAGGCGTTCAAGAACATGATTGATCCGGCCATGACGCACGCGGTGGGTCTCGACTACATCCTCGTGGATGCGAGGGGCGAGACGCTCTGGCGGGCTCAGAAGCACATCGTGTATCGGCGCGGCGGAGGCAGCCTCGCGGCGGAGATCTGGAACGCCAGCATGAAGGCCGATGATGCCGACATCGACGCGGGGCTGGCCCGTGAGGCGAACTGGTGGATGATCACGGGTGAGCGGCTGCGGACACCCAAGCTCTGGTACTACAGCGCCGCCCCTATGCTCGTGGGCCCGTACCATCCGGCCTATGCGGCCGATCGCGCCCGAAGGACGGCCGCGGGGAGGTGAAGGAAGGGGCTAGGGTCGGGGTCGACTGACGCCTGCCGGGCCCAGCAGGAGTCGCGCCCGCTCCTGCGTGGAGGTGGCGGCACGGGTTCCGGCCGCGCCGAGCCACAGGAGCGCCCCTAGCACGGCCACGGCCAGGAGGATGGCCCACTCCAGCGGCCAGGCCAGGGCGGCGGGGCTGCCAGGCACCAGCATGCAGCCCGTCAGCAGCAGCGCTCCGGTGGCAGCCGCCCTGCCCACGAGAAGGCCGGCAGGGAGCCGCCAGGGTCTGTGGAGATCGGGCCGGGTCCGCCTGAGCTTCAGGAAGGAGAGGGTGACACCCAGGAAGGCGACGGCGATGCAGAACGAGCCGACGTTGACGAAGGCCAGCAGGGCGCCGCGCCCCAGACAGGCGCCGGCCAGCGTCAGCACGCCGCCCACCAGGACCGCGGCGGACGGCGTGCCGTGGCGTGGATGGGCGCTGCCCAGGACGGGGGGCACCAGGTGCCCCCGGCCCAGGGCGAACACCACCCGGGTGCCGGCCAGGAAGAAGCCGTTCCAGCTGGTGAGCAGGCCGAGCAGCGCGGCCAGCAGGACCAGGCGCACCAAGGCCCCTCCGCCGAGAAGGCTCTCGAAGGCGGCGGCGGCCGGTAGCGGTGCGTCCAGAAGGCCGCGCCACGGCGCCGCCATGGAGACGCTGACAATGAGGGCGACGTAGAACAGCGCCGCCCCGCAGATGGAGACCAGGATCAGGGCTCCAAGACGTCGCACCGGCAGCGCGCCCCGCGCTTCCTCGGCCCCCTGCGGAATGGTGTCGAAGCCGACGAACCAGAACGGGGCCGTGACCAGGACCGCCAGCATGCCGCCCAGGCGCCCACCCGGCGCCTCCGGCGGCAGGAGCGGCTCCAGGTTGGAGGTGGACCCCAGGAGCAAACCACTGGCCACGAGCATGAGGGTGATCAGGCCGAAGACCACGGTCATGGCGGTCTGCACGCGCACCGCCCAGCGGGCGCCCACCCAGTTGACCCAGGTGATGGCGGCGGTCAGGACCAGCGCCAGCAGCAGGTGGCTGGCGAACACCGTCGAGCCTCCCAGGGAGTAGAGGGGCCACGCATCGAGGCCCGGGATGAGAAGGCCCAGCACCCATCCCACGGAGATAGCCTCGAAGGCGCAGACCGCGAAGTAGCCGAAGGCCAGGGCCCATCCCACGAGGAACGAGCGGCCTGCCCCCGATGACAGGTAGGCATAGGCCACCTCGCCTCCGGCCACCGGCAGCATGGGGGTGAGCTCGGCGTAGCACAGCCCCACCACCATCATGAGAAGGCCGCCGGCCAGGAAAGCCGCCGCAGCACCGAGGGGCCCGGCCTGGGAGAGCCAGCTTCCCAGCGCCGTCACCCACCCCACGCCGATCATCGAGCCGAACGCCAGGGCGAAGAAGCCGACGGCTCCAATGCTGCGCTGAAGCTCGGGTCGATGGGTCATGGGGCGGCGGCCCTGGCGGGCGGCAGCCTACCACGGCCGCCGGCAGCAGGGCTCCGGGATCAGGGGCAGGTGCGGGCCAGGCGCTGGGTGCCGTCCGAGGTCCAGCCCACCGAGCCGGCGCCGAGGGGGCAGCCGTTGACAGCGCGCACCACGTACACGAGCACGCTGTTGGCCTCGGGCAGGGTCGTGTCCGTGGCGGCCGTATCGCTCACATCGCCGCTCTCCACGCAGGAGGCCGCGCTTACCAGGTTGGCCGGGTCAGCGGAGCGAATGACGTCATAGGCGAGGGTGTACGTCCCTCCCGGTGCCGCCGGAGGCGACCACGACAGCAGGGCGGCGTCTCCGGGCCCGTGGCCGACGGTGAGACCGCCCAAGGCTCCGGGACGGCTCCACAGGGCCGGGTCGCCGTCGTCGCAGTCCACCATGTCGGTGGCCAGGCAGCCGGCGGCGCCGGCCATGGAGACGCCGTCGCCGTCGCCATCGGCGGTGCCGCAGGTGCCCAGGTAGAGGCTGGCCACGCCCTCGTCGATCTGGTTC
>JBFGDW010000201.1:0-6401 GCA_041580435.1 Candidatus Polarisedimenticolia bacterium
GGCCGTTGGACGGCGCCAGGTACATCCCGGTGAGCAGCCGGCGCCTCCGCGCCCGGCGCTCCTCCTGGCGCACCAGGTTGGTGGCGATGCGGTAGATGTAGGCGGTCAGGCGGCCCTGCTCCTTGTAGGCCGGCGCCGCCCGGTAGAGGCGCAGGAAGGCCTCCTGGGCCGTCTCCTCGGCCCGCTCCCTGCACCCGGTGAGCTTCGTCAAGTAGTTGACCATGCGATCCTTGTGCCGATCCACCAGCGCCCCGAAGGCCTCGCTGTCCCCGCACCCCATGCGGGCCATGAGATCGGCGTCGCTGGTCTCGCTCACGGCGGCCTCCTGGTCCTTATTAAGGCGCGGCCCGCCTGAAAGTTCCAGCCCGGGGGAACCTGGCCCCCGCCCCGGCCGTAGGTCAGCATGGGAGAATGCGCACCCAACCATGGAGGAAAAGATGCTCAAGAACCGCCGATCGCTGCCCACCGCCGTGCTCCTGGCCACCGCCCTGGCCTGCCTGCTGGCCACCGGGGCCCGCGCCGACTTCCAGGAGAGCTTCACCCTGGAGGGGGACACCCTCCAGGTGGAGAACCTCATCGGCCGCATCGAGATCGTGGCAGGCTCCGGCCGCGCCTTCCAGGTGGAGGCCAGCGCCCGGGGCCGGGACGCCACCCGCGAGGCCCTGACCTTCGATGTCGCCCGCTCCGGCCAGCCGCGGCTGACCATCCGCTTTCCGGATCGGGAGCGGCGCTATGTCTACCCCGAGCTGGGGCGCAACAGCGAGACCACCTTCCGCCCCGATGGGAAGGGCGGCGGCTGGCTCGGCGGCTGGTTCGGCGGCGGCCGGATCGAGGTGTCGGGATCGGGGCGCGGCGCGGAGATGTGGGTGGACCTGACCATCCAGGTGCCGCGTGGCGGCTCCCTCAAGCTGGACCACGGCGTGGGCAAGGTCCTGGCCCGGGATGTGGAGGGCCGTCTCAGCCTGGAGCTTCGCAGCGGCTCGGTGGAAGTGGCCGGCGTGCGGGGCGAGCTGCAGGTGGACACCGGCAGCGGCCAGGTGAGGGTCGAGGACGTGGACGGGGACCTCAGCGTGGACACGGGCAGCGGCAGCGTGGACGTGGCCCGCTGCCGCGGCGACCGGGTGGTCATCGACACCGGTAGCGGCACGGTCACCCTGGACTCCGTCGTGGCACGCAAGCTGAGCGTGGACACCGGCAGCGGCGGCGTGCGGGCACGGGGGATCGAGGCCGACAACGCCGACATCGACACCGGCAGCGGTGGCGTGGAGCTGGCCCTGGACCGGATGGGATCCGGCCGCTTCCGCATCGACACCGGCAGCGGCGGCATCCGCCTGGCGCTGCCCGCCGACGCCTCCGCCCAGGTGCGGGCCGAGACCGGCAGCGGCGGCATCCGCGTCGACATGCCGGGCATCGACATCGTGCGCCAGCAGCGGGACGAGATGGTCTTCCGCGTGGGCGGCGGCCGGGCGCAGATGGATCTGAGCACCGGCAGCGGCGGCATCCGGATCGCCTCGGGCCGCTAGCCCGCCGCGCCGCCAGCCCGGCGTGTCACAATGCCGGGCCATGGCAGACCCGTCCCCGGCGCCCCTGGTGGGCGACGCCCACTGCCACCTGGCCGACCTCCCCGACCCGGCGGCGGCCCTGGCGCAGGCCCGTGCCGCTGGCGTCGGCCCCATCCTGGCGGTCTCCATGGGGCCGGACGACGGCGAGCGGGTTCTGGACCTCAGGCGGCGCCACCCCGGGCAGGTGCGGGCCGGCGTGGGGCTGCACCCGTCCCGGGTGCCGGATCTGTCCGACCACGAGCTGGCGCGGGAGCTGGCCTGGGTCGCCGCCCGGGCGCGGGAGGCCGACGTGGTGGGGGAGATCGGCCTGGACTACCGGGACGCCTCCTCCCCGGACCAGCAGGCCCGCCAGCGTGAGGTCCTGGAGCGGCTGCTGGACGTGGCCGAGCAGGCGCGGCGGCCGGTGAACCTGCACACCCGCCGTGCCGACCGGGATCTCCTGGAGGCGGCCGCCGCCTTCCGGGGGCGGACCGGCCTGCCGGTGCTGCTCCACTGGTTCACTCACTCCCGCAAGCTGGCCCGCCGCTGCGAGCGGGAGGGGGTGTTCATCTCGGTGGGGCCCTCCATCCGCTACGACCCGCGCCAGGCGGAGGTGGCCCGGATGATCGCCCCCCACCTGCTGCTGGTGGAGACCGACAGCCCCGTGGTGTACGCCGGCCGGCAGGCGCGGCCGGCCTGGGCCGCCGAGGTGCTGGTGGCGCTGGCGGGGATCCGGGGGGAGGAGCCGGGCGCGCTGGCGGCCCGGGTGGCCGCCAACCTGGAGCGGTACCTGGGCGGCGCCGCCGGCGCCTAGGCCATGGGCCGGCGGGCCACCCGCCGGATCCAGGCCTCCAGGCGGGGATGGTCGTCCCCCAGCGGCTGGTGGTCGGCCAGGATCTTGTGGAACAGGTGCGGGTCGTCCTGGGGCGGGAAGAGGGCGTAGCGCACGAACGGCCAGGCGGCGCAGTCGGCGGCGGAGAAGTGGTCCCCCAGCAGGTGCTCACGGCCGGTCAGCAGGTCCTCGAACAGGTCCAGGTAGCCGGACATGGCCTTCCCCAGCCGGGCGATGCGGGCGGCGTCGGGGGTGTCCTTCTCCATCTCGGCGAAGATCTCGTTGGGCGGCCGCTTCCACACCCGGTTGAACCAGTCGATGAAGATCAGCATCTCCGCCCGCCGGGCCCGGTCGGCGGGGTAGAGGGGCGGGTCGGGATGGCGCTCCTCCAGGTAGCGGACGATCTCCATGGAGTCGACCACCACCCTGCCATGGTCGTCCAGGACCGGCACCAGGTCCTGACCGCTGGCGGCGCGCACCGCGCTGCGGTCGTCGAAGTCCATGGTGACCGATTCCACTTCCAGCCCCTTGTGGGCCAGCGCCAGCGCCACGCGCTCCACGTTGGTGGACAGCGGGACCCGGTAGAGCTTCATCATGGGGATTCTCCTCGTGGTCCGAGGATACTCCACCTGTGGTAGCGTGCGCCGGGGAGGCGAGCCGGAGTGCCCCATCTCGCAAAGCGCATCCTGTGGGCGGCCCTCTGGCTTGTCCTGGGCCTGGCCCTGGCCATCCAGTTCATCCGGCCCGGGCGCACCAACCCGCCCGCCGCGCCGGGGGAGGGGATCCTGGCCAGGGCGCAGGTCCCCGCAGAGGTGGCGGCGCTCCTTGAGCGCGCCTGCTTCGACTGCCACTCCCACGCCACCCGCTGGCCCTGGTACAGCCAGGTGGCCCCGATCTCCTGGTGGCTGGCGGACCACGTCCGCCACGCCCGGGGCGCCATGAACTTCTCCCGGTGGCCCGACCCGGCCACCGCCTCCGGGCGCATGGCCGCCGCCTACAGCCTGGAGGAGGCGTGCGAGGAGGTGCAGAAGGGGGCCATGCCGCTGCCGTCGTACCGGCTGATGCACACCGGGGCCCGGCTCACCGAAGAGGAGGTCGAGACGCTGTGCCGCTGGGCCCGGGAGGAGGCCGCCCGCCTCACCGGTGGCTGAGAGCGCCGGGCGCCGGTTGAGCGACGGCGGAAAAGATGACATGATCGGCCGGCCGCGCGCGCCGGCGAGCGGGGGGCACACATGGCTGGACTGTCCGCGTTCAATCTCAAGGGCTGGATCGACGAGCACCGGCACCTGCTCAAGCCGCCGGTGGGCAACGCCCTGGTGTGGAAGGACACCGAGTTCATCGTCATGATCGTGGGCGGCCCCAACCGGCGCAACGACTTCCACCTGGACCCGGGCGAGGAGTTCTTCTACCAGCTCGAGGGGGACATGACCCTCACGGTCATGGAAGACGGCAAGCCCCGGGACATCCCCATCCGCCAGGGGGAGGTGCTCCTGCTGCCCCCCAACGTGCCCCACTCCCCCCAGCGCCAGGCCAACACCGTGGGGATGGTCATCGAGCGGGTGCGCCGTTCCGACGAGCGCGACCACCTGCGCTGGTACTGCGAGAACTGTGGGCAGATCCTCCACGACGTGAGCTTCCACGCCGTGGACCTGGGGACGCAGCTCAAGCCCATCATCGAGAACTTCTACGGCGACGAGACCCTGCGCACCTGCAAGGGGTGCGGCACGGTCATGGAGCCGCCGGCCCCCTCCCGGGAGCCGTAGGTGGCGCTCCCCGGGGGGGACGCGCCCCTGAAGGTCGACCTCCACACCCACATCCTCCCCCGGGACTGGCCCGACCTGGAGAAGCGCTACGGCTACGGCGGCTTCGTGCAGATCCGCCACCTGGGGCCCGACACCGCTGAGCTGATCCTGAACGGCGGCTGCTTCCGCCAGGTGGACGGCCGCTGCTACGACGTGGAGCGCCGCCTGGCCGACTGTGACCGGCTGGGTGTGCAGGTGCAGGCCCTGTCCACCGTGCCGGTCATGTTCAGCTACTGGGCCAGGGGCGAGGACGCCCACGACCTGGCGCGGCTGCTCAACGACGACCTGGCCGCCACGGTGGCGGCCCACCCGCGCCGCTTCGTGGGGCTCGGCACCCTCCCCATGCAGGCGCCGGACCTGGCGGTGAAGGAGCTGGAGCGCTGCCGGGAAGAGCTGGGGCTGGCCGGCGTGCAGATCGGGACCCACGTGGGGGACTGGAACCTGGACGCCCCGGAGGTGTTCGCGGTGCTCGCGGCGGCCCGGGACCTGGACGCCGCCGTCTTCGTCCACCCGTGGGACATGCTGGGAGCCGACCGGATGCAGCGCTACATGCTGCGCTGGCTGGTGGGGATGCCGGCCGAGACGGCCCTGGCCCTGTGCTCGGTCATCTTCGGCGGCGTGCTGGAGCGCCTCCGGGGCCTGCGCCTCGCCTTCGCCCACGGCGGCGGCGCCTTCCCGGGGACGTTCGGGCGCATCCGCAAGGGGTTCGAAGCGAGGCCGGACCTGTGCGCCGCCGCCAACGGGGTCGACCCCGCCGCCTACCTGGACCGGATCTACCTGGACTCGCTGGTCCACGACCCTGCCATGCTGCGCCACCTGCTGGCGCTGGTGGGTGAGGAGCGGGTGGTGCTGGGGAGCGACTACCCCTTCCCCCTGGGCGAGGAGCGGCCCGGGGAGATCATCGAGTCGCTGGAAGGGCTGGGTCTGGCCACCCGGCGGCGTCTGCTGGCCGACAACGCCCTGGCCTTCCTGGGCCTGTCCCGGGATCCCTTCGCTCCGTGAGCGGCCGCCCTTGAGCCCGTCCCGCTTCGCGGTGGTAGGGGCCGGCCTGGGCGGGTCCCTCATGGCCGTCTACCTGGCGCGCGCCGGGCACCAGGTGGACGTCTTCGAGGGGCGCCCCGATCCGCGCCGGGCCGGCGCCGACGCCGGCCGCTCCATCAACCTGGCCATCTCCCACCGTGGCCTGCACGCCCTGGGGGAGGTGGGGCTGGCCGACGCCGTCCTGGCCGAGGCGCTGGCCATGCGCGGCCGGATGATCCACTCACCCGCCGGAGGGCTGACCTTCCAGCCGTACGGCACCGAGACCCATCACCGGATCCACTCGGTCTCTCGCGCCGGCCTGAACCGCATCCTCATCGAGGCCGCCGAGGCCGCCGCCGGCGTGCGCGTCCACTTCGACCACCGCTGCAAGGGGGTGGACCTGGATCGAGGCATCGTTTCCTTTCATCCGGTCCGCGAGGCCGGGAGTCCCGGCAGCGGCCAACCTGCGAGCGGCCAGCCGCACAGCGGCCGCGCCGCCTCGCGCCAGGAGGCGCCGGACTCCTTCCGCGCCGACGCCATCGTGGGGGCCGACGGCGCCTTCTCGGCGGTCCGCTCCCGCATGCAGCGCACCGACCGGTTCGACTACCAGCAGTCGTACCTGGAGCACGGCTACAAGGAGCTGACCATCCCTCCGACACCGGGGGGGGGATTCTCCCTGGCCAGCGATGCCCTGCACATCTGGCCCCGGGGCGGCTACATGATGATCGCCCTGCCCAACAAGGACGCGTCGTTCACCTGCACCCTCTTCTGGCCCTACGAGGGGCCCAACAGCTTCGCCGCCCTGCGCACCGGAGCCGACGTGCGGGCCTTCTTCGCCTCCACCTTCCCCGACGCCCTGCCGCTGATGCCCGACGTGGCCGACGAGTACTTCGCCAACCCGGTGGGCGCGCTGGTGACCGTCCGCTGCCGCCCCTGGCACCACGCCGATCGGGCGGTGCTGCTGGGGGACGCCTGCCACGCGGTGGTGCCGTTCTACGGCCAGGGGGCCAACGCCGCCTTCGAGGACTGCTTCCTGCTGGACGCCGCCCTGGCCCGGCACCCGGACGACCGGGAGGCCGGCTTCCGTGACTACGAGAACGGCCGGAGGGTCCACGCCGAGGCGCTGGCCGATCTGGCCATCGAGAACTTCGTGGAGATGCGCGACCACACCGCCTCCCGCCTGTTCCTGGCCAAAAAGGCCCTGGA
>JBFGDW010000202.1:0-6398 GCA_041580435.1 Candidatus Polarisedimenticolia bacterium
CGGCCAGGGACGCGTACCGGGCCCAGAGGCGGTCGCCCCCCACCCGCTGGGCCACACCGGCCGCGACGGCCACCAGCAGCAGTCCCGCCGCCAACCCCTTCCAGCCACCCCCCTGCCGCAGCGGCGACAGCAGCAGGAAAGCGGCGCCAGCCACCGAGAGGGCCAGTACGCCGCCCCGGGACCCGCATGCCAGCAGCGCCACCACGCCGAACACAACCGCCGCGCCCAGCAGGACCAGGAACGGCAGGGTGCGCTCCCCCTGCTCCACCGCCCGCGCCGTGGGGTCCCGCTCCAGCCGCGCCCGCAGCCACAGGGTCACTGTCAGCCCCACCATGGCGGGTAGGATCATCTCCACGTAGCCGGCGAAGTGGTTCTGGTTCACGAACGGCCCGAACACCGAACCCCCCTGGGTGGGAGCCCGCAGCCAGTAGATGCGGCCGTTCCAGGTGAGCTTCTGCAGGATCCCCAGGAGCGACACCACTCCGGCCATGGCCGCCAGGGTGGCAACCGCCCGGTCGGCATGGCGCCGGTCCCGCCAGTGGTTGACCCCCACCAGGAAGACGCCCAGGTACCCCAGGAAGATCCCCAGGTGCCGCCAGGTGGCGGCGGGCGCCAGGGAGAGGCTGCGACCGGCGGCGGCCGGCGGGGTCGCCACCGCCTCGTCCGGGATGAGGGAGTGGGCCGGCGGGCCGGCCGGCGGCAGCCGGCCGGATGGACCGGTGGGCGCCCCCTCCCGCTCCAGCAGCCAGCGCTCCACCTCCCGCACCGTCACCGCCCGCCCGGGGGCCGGATGGGAGTCGGCGGCCAGGGCCGCGGTCCGGGGGGACAGGCGGACCACCGTTTCCGGCGTCAGCGGCATGGCCTGAAACGCCACCACGCCGGCGAACAGCAGGGCCGGGACCTCCAGCCCCGACAGCACGACCCGCCCTCCCAGCAGTCCGCGCCGGCGCCGGCCCCGGCGGCTGACCTCGGTGGCGGCGGTGTGGGCACCAGCCGGGTCCAGGTGCATGATGAGCGGCGCGGGCCCCCAGGTGATCTTCAGCACCCAGGCGGCGAACACCACCGCGATGAGAATCTGGGCGATGGCCTGGGCCCAGTCCTCCACCGCTCCGAAGGCCAGGGGGGTGAACACCAGCAGGAGGATGAGCCCCAGGTCGATGACGCGATCGAGATGGGGGAGGAGGCCTCTCACGCGCCGCGGTACCACTCCACCGTGCGCCGCAGCCCCTCGTCCAGTCCCACCTGGGGCGTGAACCCCAGCAGGTCGCCGGCCCGCGAGATGTCCGCCAGGGAGTGGCGCACGTCGCCCGGGCGGGGCGGGTCGTGCCGGGGGGCCACCTGCTCCCGCCCGCAGGCCAAGCCGATGCGCCGGGCCAGCTCCTTGAGGCTGATGCGCTCTCCGCACGCCACGTTCACCGCCAGCCCCCAGGCCGGCTCCCCCGCCTCGCACGCCAGGCGGTTGGCCCGGACCACGTTCTCGATGAAGGTGAAGTCCCGGGTCTGCTCGCCGTCGCCGTAGATGACGGGAGGCTCTCCGGCCAGCAGCGCGGTCACGAATCGCGGCACCACCGCCGCGTACTGGGAGGCGGGGTCCTGGCGCGGGCCGAAGACATTGAAGTAGCGCAGCGACACCGTGGGCAGCCGGAACAGATGGGTGAAGGCGGCGCAGAGGTGCTCGCCGGTGAGCTTGCTCACCGCGTAGGGGGACAGGGGCGTGGGCAGCATGGACTCGGTCTTGGGCAGCGTCGGAGTATTGCCGTAGACCGACGAGGAGGACGCGTAGACCAGGCGCTCGCAGCCCGCGTCCCGGGCCGCCAGCAGCACGTTCAATGTCCCCTCCACCCCGATGGCCAGGGTGGTGGCCGGGTCGTTCACCGACCGGGGCACCGAGGGAAGCGCCGCCTGGTGGAGCACGAAGCGGATCCCCTTGGTGGCCTCGCGCACGGTGCCGGCGTCCCGGATGTCCCCCTCAACCACCGCCAGGGAGGGGTTCCCCGCCAGGTCGGCCAGGTTCTCACGGCGGCCGGTGAGGAAGTTGTCCAGCACCCGCACCCGGGCTCCGTCGGCCAGCAGCGCCCGGGTCAGGTGAGAGCCGATGAAGCCGGCCCCGCCGGTGATGAGATAGTCCGCAGCCATGTCAGCGCCCCACGCCCAGATAGTTGAAGCCCAGATCCCGCATCTCCGCCGGCTCGTAGATGTTGCGCAGGTCGGCCACGTTGGGGGTGCGCATGGCCTCCTTGAGCCGGGGCAGGTCCATGTTCCGGAACTGGTTCCACTCGGTGGCCAGCACCAGCACGTCCGCCCCCCGCGCCGCGTCGTACTCGTCGGCGCAAGCCTTGATCTCCGGGTGGTCGGCCACCGCCGCCTCCAGGGCCACCGGGTCGTAGGCTCGCACCGCGCCGCCCCGCCGCTGGATCTCCTCGATGACCCTGAGGGCCGGCGAGTCTCGCAGGTCGTCGGTGTTGGGCTTGAAGGTCAGCCCCAGGACCGCCACCGTCCGGCCCTTGAAGGGGCCGAACGCCTGCTCCATCCGGTCCACCATGAGGCCAGGGCGCCGGGAGTTGACCTCCACCGCCGCCTCCACGATGCGCAGCCGCGCGCCGTTGCTGCGGGCCACCGCCATGGCCGCCTGGGTGTCCTTGGGGAAGCACGACCCCCCGTACCCGGGCCCGGCGTGGAGGAACTTCATGCCGATGCGCCGGTCCAGGCCCATCCCCCGGGCCACCAGGTGCACGTCGGCGCCCACGGCGTCGCACAGGTCCGCCATCTCGTTGATGTAGGAGATCTTCACCGCCAGGAAGGCGTTGGCGGCGTACTTGATCATCTCGGCGGTGACCACGTTGGTGATGACGAAGGGGGTCTCGATGAGGTAGAGGGGGCTGTAGAGGTCCTTGAGGATGGCCACGGCCTGCTCGTCCTCGGCGCCGATGACCACCCGGTTGGGGCGGAGGAAATCCTCCACCGCCGATCCTTCCCGCAGGAACTCGGGGTTGGAGGCCACCGAGAAGTTCTGCCGGCCTCCCGAGGTGTCGGTGATGATCTCCCGGATAAGGGCGCCCGTGCCCATGGGGACCGTGCTCTTGGTCACCACGACCTTGTAGCCGTCCAGGTTGGCGCCGATCTCCCGGGCCACCTCCCGCACGTAGGAGAGGTCCGCCTCGCCGTTGCCGGACATGGGCGTGCCCACGGCGATGAACACCACCAGCGAGCGCGACAGCGCCTCGCCCAGGTCGGTGGTGAAGGACAGCCGGTCCGCCTTCATGTTGCGCCGGACAATCTCCTCCAGTCCGGGCTCGTAGATGGGCACCTCGCCCCGCTTGAGGGACGCGATCTTGTCGGCGGCCTTGTCCACGCAGGTGACGCGCACGCCGAACTCGGCAAAGCACGCCCCGGTGACCAGCCCCACATAGCCCGTCCCCACCACCGCGATGTTCACGCCGCGCCCTCCTCCCGGTACCACTCCACGAAGCGCCGGATCCCCTCGGCCATGTCCACCCGGGGAGCGTAGCCGATCTCCTCCCGGGCCCGGGTGATGTCGGCGAAGGTCCGGCGCACATCCCCTGGCTGGTGGGGGCGCGGCTCCACCACGGCCGCCTGCCCCAGGGCTTGGGACAGGAGCTCGATGAGCTCGGTCAGGGAGGTGGTGCGGGACTCGCCCAGGTTGTAGATCCGGTACCCCTGGCCCCGCCGCGCGGCGGCCAGGACCCCGTCGATGATGTCGTCGATGTAGGTGTAGTCGCGCACGGTGTTCCCGTCACCGAACCGTGGCACGGGCTTGCCCTCCAGGATGAACCGGGTGAACTTGCGGATGGCCATCTCGGGGCGCTGCCGTGGTCCGTACACGGTGAAGAAGCGCAGGCAGATCACGTCCATGCCATAGAGATGGTGGTAGGTGTGGGCCGCCAGCTCGCCAGCCCTCTTGCTGGCGGCGTAGGGGGAGACCGGGTGGTCCACCGGGTCGTCCTCGGCGAAGGGAACCTTATCGTTGTTGCCGTACACCGATGACGAGGAGCCGAACAGGAAGCGGCCCACGCCGTGGCGGCGGGCCGCCTCCAGCAGGACCACCGTCCCGGTGACGTTGACGTCGTGGTAGACCCGGGACTGCTCCAGGGATGGACGGACCCCGGCCCGGGCGGCCAGGTGGAACACGGTGTCGAAGGAGCCCGAGGCGAAGAGCTCCTCCACCGCCGCCTCGTCGCGGATGTCGCCGCGCACCAGGTGGAACCCCTGATCCCCGGCCAGGCGGGCCAGGTTGCGCTCTTTCAGGCGCGGGTCATAGAACGGGTCGAAGCTGTCCAGGGCCGTGACGTCGACCCCCTCGCTCCGCAGGCGCTCGCACAGGTGCGAGCCGATGAACCCGGCGCCTCCCGTGACCAGTGCCCGCTCCACGCCGCCCTCCTAGAGGCGCCGGAGGAGGCAGCGGCCCGCCTTCAGCCCCCGGGTGGCGTTGCGGGAGTCGTAGACCGCCTGGGCATGCTCCAGGACCCGCTGGTAGTCCACCTGGGTGTGGTCCGTCACGATGATGACGCAGTCATAGGCCGCCAGGGTCTCGGGCTCCAGCGTCACGGATCGCAGGCGCGCGCCGTTGGTGCGCAGCTCCGGCACGAAGGGATCGCTGTAGTCCAGCCGCGCGCCCCGCTCCTGCAGGAGGCGCATGAGATCCAGCGCCGGCGACTCCCGCACGTCCCCCGTGTCGCGCTTGTAGGTCACGCCCAGGACCAGGAGGCGCGAGCCGCGCACGGCCTTCTCCCGCTCGTTGAGCAGGTCGGTCACCTTCCCCACCACATACATCGGCATGCTGGAGTTGATCTCCGCCGCCAGCTCGATGAACTTGGCGTAGTAGTTGAGGGTCTTGAGCTTCCAGGACAGGTAGTGGGGATCCAGGGGGATGCAGTGCCCGCCGATGCCTGGGCCCGGATAGAAGGGCATGAACCCGAAGGGCTTGGTGGCGGCGGCGTCGATGACCTCCCACACGTCGATGCCCAGGCGATCGCACATGAGGGTGATCTCGTTGACCAGGCCGATGTTCACGGCGCGGAATGTGTTCTCCAGCAGCTTCACCATCTCGGCGCTCTTGGTGCTGGTCACCGGCACCACATGCTCGATGGCGGTGCGGTACAGGGCTGCGGCCACCTCCGTACATTCCGGCGTCACCCCTCCCACCACCTTGGGCGTGTTGTGGGTGCCGAAGCGGGTGTTGCCCGGATCGACCCGCTCGGGTGAGAAGGCCAGGTGGAAGTCCTTCCCCACCTTCAGCCCGCCTGACTCCAGGCGGGGCATGAGGATCTCCTCGGTGGTCCCTGGGTAGGTGGTGGACTCCAGCACCACCAGCATGCCGGCGTGCATGCGCTCGGAGATCCGGTCCAGGGCCGCCACGATGTAGGAGATGTCGGGGTCGCGGGTCTTGCGCAGGGGCGTGGGGACGCAGATGATGACCACGTCCAGCTTGCCGGCCTGGGCGTAGTCGGCGTGCAGGGCCAGCCTCCCCGTGGCCAGGGCCTCGGCCAGGCGCCGGTCGGGGACGTCCCCCACGTGGGAGCGCCCCTCGGCCAGGGAGCCGATCTTCACCCGGTCCACGTCGATCCCGGCCACCCGGAAGCCTGCCTCCACGAACTCCAGGGCCAGGGGCAGCCCCACGTACCCCATGCCCAGCAAGCCGATCCGGGCGGATCGGTCCTCGATCTTGGTCTTGAGGTCCATGCAGGATGTCTCCCGGGGTCGGGCCCGGCGGGGGCGGACGGATCGGCCGTGAATATACCCTGTTTTGGTCCAACTTCAAGGGAAGGCCGGGGTTGAAGACGCGCCTCAGGGGGGCGGTGCCTCCCCCGGCAGGGCCTCCAGGAGCCGGGCCAGCCGGGCTGCCACAACCCGGTTGGCGTCGGCGTTGAGGTGGCCGTCGTCCAGGAAAAACGAGCCCACGGGGCGACCCGCCCGCTCCGCCTCTTCCTCCAGCAGGGCCCGCACGTCTAGGAAGGCCACGCCCAGCCGGCCAAGCTCCTCCACCAGGAACGCTTCGCGCCACCCAGGCCCCCCCTGTCCCAGGTTGGCGGGGAAGATGACAAAGCGCGGCTCGCAGCCCGCTTCCCGCGCCTCGGCCACCAGGCGAACCAGTATGGCCCGGTTGATCGCCATCTTCTCCTCACGCCCCGCCTCCGCCTCCAGGGGATCGCCGCCCGCCTCCAGACGCTGCCAGCTCTGGCGCAGAAGCGCCCACAGGTAGCTCCTGATCCTCGGCTCGAAGCGGGCGCTCCAGGCGGCCGACCCCTCCTCCATGGGGGCCCCGCGCAGCTCCAGCTGACCGCCTTCCAGGACGAAATACGGCTTCGGGCCGGTGCGAAAGGTGAGGATGCTGCGGTCCAGGTCCGTGGTCAGAAGGCCGACGAGGAGGAGCGGCCGCC
>JBFGDW010000203.1:0-6388 GCA_041580435.1 Candidatus Polarisedimenticolia bacterium
CCGCTACAGCTTCAACCGGGAAGGCCCCTGGCTGCGCTCCGCGGCCCTCGATGGCTGCGAGCCGTTCAGCCGGCAACTGTTCATCGTGGCCATCGAGGAGCATGGGCCGGGCGACGGCGACCTGGCGTTTTACGCGGCGGCACAGCGCTGCTCGGCGGGCCTGCCCGTGACCCTCGGGCTGCAGGACGGCACCCAGGTGCCCGTCCCCTGCAAGGTGGCTCCCCCGCCCCAGCCAGCCCCCCTGGCCATTCCCTGACGGGCAGCATGGCCGGCGACGGCGGCATGCAGCGCACCATCGGCCTTGCCGGCGCCACCGGCATCGGCATCGGCGCCATCGTGGGCGGCGGCATCCTGGCCCTGGCCGGGGTGGCGTTCTCGGCCACCGGGCCGTCGGCCCTGGTCGCCTTCGGGCTGAACGGCGTCATCGCCCTCCTCACTGCCCTGAGCTTCGCCGAGATGTCCGCGGCGTTCCCCGAGTCGGGGGGGACCTACATCTTCGCCAAGAAGATCCTGAGCGTCCGGGTCGCCTTCGGCGTGGGCTGGGTGGTGTGGTTCGCCTCGCTGGTGGCGGCCGTCCTCTATGCCCTGGGCTTCGCCGCCTTCGTGGTGCTGGCCCTGCGCGAGGCCTGGGTCCTGGGCCACGGCTCGATCCCGGCCCTCCTCGAGTCACGCTGGACCGTCTCGGCCCTGGCCGTGGCCGCCACCCTCGGATTCACCCTGATCATGCTGCGCCGCGGAGGCGGCAGCGCCCGGTGGATCAACCTGGCCAAGATCGCCGTCTTCTCCCTGGTGATCGCAGGCGGGATCTGGGCCGTCGCCCGCTCCTCGGGCGCCGAGATGGGCGCGCACCTGGTGCCGTTCTTCCCCGGCGGCACCGCCGGGCTGTTCCAGGCCATGGGGTTCACCTTCATCGCCCTGCAGGGGTTCGACCTCATCGCCGCGGTGGCTGGCGAGATCAAGGACCCCGGTCGCACCATCCCCCGGGCCATGGTGGGATCCCTGGGCGTGGCCCTGGCCATCTACCTGCCCCTCTTGTTCGTCATCGCCGCCGCGGGGGCCGCGCCCGGCGAGAGCCTCACCGAGCTGGCGCGCAGCAACCCGGAAGGCGTGGTGGCGGTGGCGGCCCGGCGCTTCCTGGGCGAGTTCGGCTACTGGCTCGTGCTGGCGGCCGGCGTCCTCTCCATGCTGTCGGCCCTGCAGGCGAACCTCTTCGCGGCCTCCAGAGTGGCGTTCGCCATGGCGCGGGACCGGACCATCACGCCGAGGCTCGGCCACCTGGACCCGGGCAGCGGCATCCCGCCCCGCGCCGTGCTGGCCGTGGGCGGCATCGTGAGCCTCATCCTGCTGGTGGTTCCGGACGTGGCCACCGCCGGAGCCGCGTCCTCACTCATCTTCCTGGTGAGCTTCGCCCTGGCCCACTACCTGAACATCCTGCTGCGCCGGCGCCTGGCCCCCAGCAGCCTGCCCTTCCGCGTCCCGGGCTTCCCCCTCGTTCCCCTCATCGGCGGCACGGCGTGCATGGGGCTCGCCTTCTACCAGAGCGTCTCGGTGCCGGCGGCGGGGGTCATCACGGTCATGTGGCTGACGCTGGGGGCGGGACTGTACGCCTTCCGCTACGCGGGGCGCGCCCAGGTCTTCGACGCCTCGGCGGAAGGAATCGACCCCCTCCTGGTCAAGCACCGCGGCCGCAACCCCATGGTGCTCCTGCCGGTGGCCGACCCGGCCAACGCCGGGGCCCTGGTGGCTGTCGCCCAGGCGCTGTCGCCGCCCGGCGTGGGGCGTGTGCTGCTCCTGTCGGTGGTGCACCCACCGGTGGCCTGGCAGGAGGGCCAGGAGCCTGCCTCCCTGCTGGAGATGTCCGCCGTCCAGCGCGAGGCGATGACCACGTCCTTCGCCCGCGGCCTGGCGCCCGAGTCGCTCATGACCGTCGCCGCAGGCCACTGGGGAGAGATCGCCCGCGTGGCGCGGCTGCACCGCTGCGAGGCCATCCTCCTCGGGCTGCGGAGCATCAGGGAGGAATCGGCCGACCCCGACTTCAATGAGTTCCTCAGCACCGCCCCCTGCGACGTCGTGATGCTGCGGGCCCCGCGGGACTGGCACCTGCGGGCGACACGGCGCGTGCTCATCCCCGTGGGGGGCAAGGGATCCCACTCCCTCCTGCGGGCGCGCCTGCTGGGCAGCCTGCGCCGCTCCGTGGAGCTCTCCGTCACCTACCTGTGCCTGCCACCGCCGCGCACGCCCCAGGGTGACCTGAACCGGATGCGCGGCCTGGTCCGCTCCCGGGCCGAGGACGAGATGGGCGGCCGGGCCGAAGTGGTCTTCTCACCCAGCCCCGACCCCGCCACCGAGATCATCCGCCGCGCCCGCGAGCACGATCTTCTCATCCTTGGGCTGCAACACGGCCAGGCCGGCCGGCGTGCCATCGGCGCCTTCACCCTGCGCCTGGCCCGCGAGACCGACTGCGCCCTGCTGGTCCTGGGGAGGAAGACGCGCTGACGGGGGCGGCTCCTCCCTGCACCCCGGCGAGATCGGCCTGGCCGTGCAGGGTCAGCGCTGGCCTGCGAGCGGCTTGACATGAAGCTCAATGCAAACAATAGCTTACGCTCTATTCTCCGCCCTAAAATTGACACCATGTAGATTTAGATCTAATCTAATCCCATGCCGCGCAACGATGAGGCATCCATCCTGCGGAGCCACGGCATCAACCCATCGGCCCAGCGCGTGGCCGTGGCGCGCTACGTCCTGCACACCCCGGACCATCCCTCGGCCGACGAGGTGTGGTCGCGCGTGAGACGGCGCTTTCCCCACGTGTCCAGGGCCACCGTCTACAACACCGTCAACCTGTTCGTGGAGAAGGGCCTGCTGCGGCAGCTCGTCCTCACGGAGGGTGGGGTGGTGTTCGACCCGAAGACCGAGGACCACCACCACTTCATCGACGAGGAGTCCGGCCGGATCCACGACGTGCCCTGGGATGCCGTCAAGATACCCAGCGCGCCGAAGATTGATGGCTTCGAGGTTCGGCAGTACCAGGTCGTCATGCGTGGCCGGAAGAAACAGGATCGCGAGAGGAGCGGAGGACGACCTCCCATCAACGAAAGCCCGGGGGAAAGACCCACCCAGCCCAGGAAGTGATTCCCCGGGACCAAACAGAATCAATCCCCCCCAAGGAGAGAGCATGTTTTTCAAGAAGCTCGTCGGGCCCCCGTTTCTGACCTCTGCGGTGCTTCTGGCACTGGTCCCCGCTGTCGTGCAGGGGAGTGAAACCCCTGGTCACTACGACGCCCAGGGCGGCGGCGCCTCCATGATGACCGGGAAGGCCATGACCAACGAGGACTGGTGGCCGGATCAGCTCGACCTCGAGATCCTCCACCAGAACTCGCAGAAGAGCAATCCCCTCGGCGACGACTTCGACTACGCCGCCGCGTTCCAGAAGCTCGATCTGGCGGCCGTGAAGAAGGACATCCACAAGATCATGACGACCTCCCAGGACTGGTGGCCGGCCGACTGGGGCAACTATGGCCCGCTCTTCATCCGCATGGCCTGGCACAGCGCCGGCACCTACCGCGTGACCGACGGCCGCGGCGGTGCGTCCGATGGCACTCAGCGCTTCGCTCCGCTGAACAGCTGGCCCGACAACGCCAACCTCGACAAGGCCCGTCGTCTGCTCTGGCCGGTGAAGCAGAAGTACGGCCAGGCGCTCTCCTGGGCCGATCTCATGGTGCTGGCCGGCAACGTCGCCTTCGAGGATGCCGGACTGAAGACCTTCGGCTTCGGTGGCGGCCGGGACGATGTCTGGGAGCCTCAGAAGGACATTTACTGGGGTCCCGAGGGTGAGTGGCTCGCCGATGCAAGGTACTCGGGCGACCGTCAACTCGCCAAGCCCCTCGCCGCGGTGCAGATGGGCCTCATCTACGTGAATCCGGAGGGGCCCAACGGCGAGCCCGACCCCGTCGCCGCCGCGCGTGACATCCGGACGACCTTCAGTCGCATGGCCATGAATGACGAGGAGACGGTTGCCCTCATCGCCGGCGGTCACACTCTCGGGAAGAGCCACGGCGCCGCACCCGCCACCCACGTCGGTCCCGAGCCGGAGGCCGCCCCCCTCCAGGAGCAGGGCTTCGGCTGGAAGAGCAGCTACCGGAGCGGCAAGGGCGCGGACACCATCACCAGCGGCCTCGAAGGGGCCTGGACGCCCACCCCGACCCGCTGGTCCAACGCCTACCTCAACGGCCTGTTTGCGTATGAGTGGGAGCTGACCAAGAGCCCGGCCGGCGCCTGGCAGTGGACGCCGAAGAATGCGGCAGCGGAGGTGCCCGACGCGCACGTCGACGGCCAGAAGCACAAGATCATGATGCTCACCACTGACATCGCCCTCATCAGGGATCCCATCTACCGCGAGATCGCGGAGCGTTTCTCCAAGGACGCCGATGCGTTCAACGACGCCTTCGCCCGCGCCTGGTACAAGCTCACCCACCGCGACATGGGTCCGCACGCGCGTCTCCTCGGCCCTGAGGTCGCCCCGCCGCAGCTGTGGCAGGATCCCGTTCCGCCCGTCGATCACGAGCTCATCGACCGGAGGGACATCGCATCGCTGAAGGCGCAGATCCTCGCCGCGGGTCTTTCCACCGGGGACCTGGTCAAGACCGCCTGGGCTTCGGCCTCGACCTATCGCGACAGCGACAAGCGGGGTGGCGCCAACGGTGCGCGCCTCCGGCTCGAGCCGCAGATGGGCTGGGAGGTCAATGAGCCTCAGCGGCTGCGAACCGTCCTGGACAAGCTCGAGGGCGTGCAGGCGGCCTTCCATCGCACCCAGCGCGGTGGAAAGAAGATCTCCATGGCCGACCTCATCGTGCTCGGTGGCGCAGCCGGCATCGAGGCTGCCGCAAAGAAGGCTGGCCACGATCTCACCGTTCCGTTCACCCCCGGCCGCACCGACGCGACGGCGGAGATGACCGATGCGGCCTCCTTTGCCTATCTGCGGCCCATGACCGATGGCTTCCGCAACTACGTGGGCGATGAGCACTTCCGCCGGCCCGAGGTCGAGCTGGTCGACCGCGCCAACCAGCTCACCCTGACGGCACCCGAGATGACCGTTCTCGTGGGCGGCATGCGTGTCCTGGGTGCGAACTTCCAGGACAGCAAGCACGGCGTCCTGACCACCAGGCCAGGGGTCCTGACCAATGACTTCTTCGTGAATCTCCTCGACATGGGCACCGAGTGGTCGAAGTCCAAGGAGGTGGAGGGCCTCTACGTGGGCCGAGATCGCAAGACAGGTCAGCCGCGGTGGACCGCCACCTCGGTCGATCTCGTCTTCGGCTCCAACTCGCAGCTCCGCGCACTGGCCGAGGTCTATGGCAGCGACGACGCGCGCCGGAAGTTCGCGGAGGATTTCGTGGCGGCCTGGGTCAAGGTCATGAACCTGGATCGCTTCGAGCCGGCGGTCACGGCGCGTGCAGATGGCGGGAGGCCGCGCGCCGGGCTGTGATCCAGGCCGAGCGCCCGCTCCGGGTGCCTCTCGGGTAGGGCGCGGTGCAGGGCCGGGCCCTGGGCGCCGACAGCGAGTCCATCTGTCGAGCTCTGGCCCGCCCCTGCCTCCTGCCAGAACCACATGGCGCCTGTCCGGCGTAAGTTGGCCTACACTAGGGCCTCATTGCCGGCAGCCACAACTTCCCGGAGAAGGAACTTGATCGGTCGCCGTCTCGCCCACTTCACCATCACCGCAAAGCTCGGCGAGGGCGGCATGGGGGAGGTGTATCGCGCGACCGATACGAAGCTCGGCTGCGAGGTGGCGATCGAGATGCTGCCCGTCCAGGTGTCGGGCGACCCGGAGCGGCTCGCTCGCCTGCAACGGGAGGCCAAGGTCCTTGCCTCCCTGAATCACCCCAGCATCGCTGGCATCCACTCCTTCGAGCATGGGGAGCCGGGCGCTGCCCCGCTCCACGGAGGGATCTCCC
The DNA here is from genome assembly GCA_041580435.1 of Candidatus Polarisedimenticolia bacterium. GTDB lineage: Bacteria > Acidobacteriota > Polarisedimenticolia > SMYD01 > SMYD01 > JBFGDW01. Next base: position 5,955 of record JBFGDW010000203.1, read on the forward strand.
CCGGCCTCAACCCCAGGCCATCCGCGTATGGCCACCTCCCCCACGCGGCGGATCAGCGTCCCCAGCGCGGCACTCGGTGTGGGTGGGTCAGGCTGGATCATACTCTCTTGTGGACTTATTGAAACCGGGACCGATGGATTCGGGGGCTGGATGAGTCGTTCCGCCCGGAACACTCGGTCGGCGCGGGGATGACGGCGGGACCGACCTCAGTCCAGGTACGTGTACGTCCCCAGGCGGGTCTTGTAGTCGGCGGCCAGCGCGTCGGCCTGCTCGCGGGTCATGCCGTCGGTGTTGACCCGCTCCCGCAGGGCCGACTCCAGGCGCTCCAGCAGGAACTCCTCGGAGTAGCCGAACTCGGCCAGGGTGTCGCTGGCGTTCTGGCCCGGGCGCACCTCGCGGATGAGGCTCTGGCCCCGGGGGTCCAGGACCACGTC
>JBFGDW010000204.1:0-6369 GCA_041580435.1 Candidatus Polarisedimenticolia bacterium
CCGCGGAGCCCACCTCCCCGGCCCCCGCGGGTGGCCCGCCCGCGGCCGGGGATACCCTCGACCCGGCCGCGGAAGGGCGGGCGTTCCCCGAGGACATGCCGCCTCCCTCCCCGCGGGTCCTGGCCCTGGAGTCGGAGCTGGAAGGGCGCGCGACCCTCGACCAGGAGGCGGTGGAGCTGCGCCTGGAGCTGGCCCGGGAGCGGCTCGCGGCGGGGGATGCCGCCGGCGCCCTCGCGGCGGCCCAGCAGGCGCTCCTGGATCAGCGCCGCATCTGGAACGCCGACATCGCTGCCGGCATCGTCTCCGCCGGCTCCCACCGGCAGGCCGACTGGCTTCCCGGGCCGATTCTCCTCATCGCCCGGGCCGCCCTGAGCCTGTCCATGCAGGGGGAGTGCGTGGCTCGCCGTCGGCCCGGCGGCTGCATCCTGCCTCCCCTGCAGGACGGGGCCCACGCCGACACGGCCCCTGCCCAGACCGCCCTGAGCTACGCCCTGGAACTGCTGGCCCTGCGTCCCGGCGATCCCGTGGCCCTGGCGATCCTGAACGCGGCGGCGGCACAGGCCGGTGCGCCCGGCCGCGTCCCGCCCGGCTTCCAGGCGCCGCCGGGCACGCTGCTGGCCCCCGCCCCGGCCGGCGCAGGAGAGCGGTGGCTGCATCCCCGGCCGGGCGATGGCGAATCATGGGGCGTCCTCGGCGCCTCCCCTGGGGCTGCTGTGGTGGACGGATCCGCCGGGGATCAGGACGGTCCCTCCTGGTCCTTGCAGGCCGACCTCGACGGCGACGGCGATGCGGAGACCCTCTCCACCGGCCCCGCTGGCGTGCGCCTCGCGCCCGGAGGCGCTGGCCCGCCGCGGGCGGACGCCGCAGCGGCCGCCGGGCTGAAGGGACCGGGGCTGGCCGGCCCGGCCTGCGCCCTGGACGCCGATGGCGACGGCCGCCTGGACCTGCTCATCACCTCCCGGGAGGCCGGCACCGAGACGGCCGCCGCGGCTCTGCTGTCGCTGCCGGCACCGGCGCCGGCCGGGACGCCCCGGATCTACCGCAACCTGGGACGGCTACGCTTCACCGATGCCACCGTCCGCGCCGGGCTGGACCGGGTGGTGCACCGCACAGGCGCGCTGGCGTGCGGCGATCTGGACGGGGACGGCGCCCCGGACATCTTCCTGGTCGCCGACGGCCCGGCGGGTGTGCCCCTGCCGGCCGTTCTCCGTCTCAACGACGGGTCCGGCCGCTTCCGCGACGCCACCGCCGCCGCCGGGGCCGGCCTGGCCCTGCCCGCCACGGCCGCCGCCCTCCGTGACGTGGACGGGGACGGGGACGCCGACCTGCTCATCGCCATCCGCTCCGGCGGCACCGGGGGGGAAGCGGCGGTGGTTGTTCTGGAGAACCGCCTGCGCTCAGGCGGAGCGCTTCTGCCGCAGGCGCCGGGCCTTGAGCCGGCGCTCCCGCCGCCGCCAGGAGCCGAAGGTGGAGGGGGACAGGTAGCTCCAGGCCAGGTAGACCCAGCCGCGCCGGGAGAGGGGCCGGTAGCCCAGGCTCCGCCTCAGGTTTTCCCGGGCCCGTGAGAGCATGGCCGGCTCGGAGGCGGCCCGGGCCAGGCACTCCCGCCCCAGGCGCAGGTGCTCCTTGGCCAGGCTGCGCTGGATCAGGCGCGGGTGGCTGCGCACGAACTCCGGCTGCTCCAGGCGCAGTTTCTCCAGGATGCGCAGCCACATGCGGGCGTTGAGGTGCTGGTCCGAGCTGACGTTCTCCTCGTGCACGCGCCGCAGGAGCAGCGGCTCGTCCACCAGGAGCATGCGGGTGCGGAACGACAGGCGCAGCCACAGGTCACAGTCCTCGGCGGTGGCCAGCGTCTCGTCGTAGCCACCCACCTCCAGCAGGAGGTGGCGGCGGACCATGGGGGTGAGCACGCCACCGCTGTCCCGCTCCAGGAACGACTGGGGCGTGAACTCGGTCCCCGGGCTCTGCTTGCCGATGATCCGCTGCGTGGGCCGGCCGTCGGAGGTCACCACCCGGCCCCGGAGGGTGATCAGGCCGGCATCGGGATTGGCCGTGGCGGCGTCCAGCAGGCGCCGCAGGGCTCCAGGCTCCCACATGTCGTCCGAGTCCAGGAAGGCGACCCATTCGCCGCGGGCCACGGCGATCCCACGGTTGCGGGCGATGGCCGGGCCGCTGTTGGGCTGGCGCAGGCTCACGATCCGGTCGCCGTAGCGCTGGAGGACGGAGGCGGTCTCGTCGGTGGATCCGTCGTCCACCACGATCACCTCCAGCGGCACTCCCTCCTGGGCCAGGACGCTGTCCAGGGCGGCCGGCAGGAAGTCGGCACGGTCGAAGGTGGGGATGACGACGCTCACGGCCGGAGCGCCCGCCGCCGCCACGCTGCCGGTCCCGGCGCTCATGGCCCGGCCGCCGTCGCCGCCGCACCATCCCTCGACGCGCGGCTCCCAGGGGCAGTGGCTCCCTTCCCTGCCAGGGCCGGCCCGTAGAGGGCCACCATGTCCTCTGCCCGGGCGCGCGTGCCGGCGTCACCTTCGCCTTGCGTCCCGTGCCGCCCTCCCCGGGACAGCAACCGGCGTGCCGCCGCCACCAGCAGCGGATGGCGCCGCCGCCGCGTCCCCAAAAACAGCCGCAGCCGCTTGCCGGCGCTCAGGTCGGCGCGACCTGCCAGGAACGCCGCCGCCGCGTCAAAGGTGTCCCAGTCCCCCTCCTGGAAGCTGCGCTTCAACCGGGCCCCCAGGATGGTGGTGCGAAACCGGTCCAGGTCGGCGGCAATCCTCCCGACCTGCGACGCGTGCACCTCCTCCATGGCCGACAGCTCCTGGACAACGACGTCGTAGGCGGCCTTGAGCTCCGCCGGGGACATGGTGTGCACCGTCTGGCGCCGGTCAGCGGTGAACACCGAGCAGGGGCGCAGCGAGACGACGAAGGGGAAGCGGGCGGCGGCCCGGGCCAGGAAGAGAGTGTCCACCACCACGCAGCCGGCGGAGAGCGGACCGGCGGCAGGGGCCACCTGCCGGGCGAAGAGGGCGGAGTTCCAGATGAACTGGGAGCGCACCATGGCGGCGGTGGCCGAGCCGGCGGCATGAAGCCCCTCCTGCCAGCCCTTGCGCGGCGTCAGGACGTGCGTCCCGTCCTCGGGGTTGAACATGACCGCCTGGCCGCAGAAGAACCGTGCCTCGGGGTGGCGGGCCAGCTCTGCCAGGGCGTGGGCGTAGAAGCCGGGCAGCAGGACGTCGTCGTCGGACAGGAAGGAGAACCAGGGGGTGTCCACGCTGTCCAGGCCGCTCTGCCAGTTGGCCGTGGCCCCCAGGTTGCGGGGCTGGCGGTGGTAGAGCACCCGGGGATCACGCCGCGCCAGATCGGCCACCACGTCGGGGGTCTCGTCACCGGAAGCATTGTCCAGCACCCGCACCTGCAGATCACCGTGGGTCTGGGCCAGCACGCTCTCCACCGCCCGGCGCAGCAGCGCCGGCCGGCGGTAGGTGGGGATCACGGCGGTGATGGCGGGCGTCATGGTGCGGATCGCTCCTGCAGCGTGCGGCGCAGCCCCGCCTCCAGGCCCAGGGCGGGACGCCATCCCACCTCTTGCGTGAGGCGGGTGACGTCGGGGATCAGCTCCGGGGGATCGCCAGGCCGGTCGGGCAGCGCCCCGAACCGGGGCCGGCCGGGACCGCCGATGATCCCGGCCAGCGTCTCCACCACCTCGCGGACACTGTGCGGCTCACCGGTGGCGATGTTGACCGCTCCCTCCACGCCGCTCTCCAGGACCGCGGCCGTGGCGGCCGCCGCCTCGTCCACGTGCATGAAATCCCGCCGCTGCCCACCGGCGGTGCAGGGCACGTCCCGCCCGGCGGCCAGCCCTTCCATGACCGAGGGGATCAGCCGTCCCGGCGGCTCGCCGGGGCCGAAGAGGAAATTGTACCGCAGCCAGGCCAGGCTCAGGCCGGAGGCGGCGCAGTACGGCTCCAGCACCATCCCCAGCGCCCGCTTGGCGGCGCCGTAGAGGGTGGCTGGCCGCAGGGGCGTCTCCCCCTCCACCAGGCGCGCGTGGGACCAGTCGTACTCGGCGCAGCTCCCCGCCGCAGCCAGCCGGCGGCAGCCGGCGGCTGCCAGCGCCCGAGCCAGACCGATCCCTTCCACCACGCCGTCCAGGTTGGCCGGTGAGGTCCAGTAGCGCCCCGGCTCGGTGTACCAGGCCAGATGCACCGCCGCCTCGGGCCGGAATGACGCCAGGGCCGCCTCCACCGCGCCATGGTGGGACAGGTCGGCCTCGAGCACACGGGCCGCTCCCGGCGGGGCCGGCCGCCGGCCCCCCGGGCGGACCAGCGCTCCCACCTGGTGCCCCCTCCCGGCCAGGTGCGGGACGAGGCGGCGCCCCAGGAAGCCGCCGGCGCCGGTGACCAGGATGCGCACCGGCCGCCTCAGTGCTGCCGTACGGCCCAGTGGTACGGGATGTGGTTGTCGAAGGGGTCCAGCCGGGTGCTGCGGGACGGATCGTGCACATGGGTGCAGCAGTTGGCGACAATGGCGTAGGGGTCGCTCAGTCCCTTGAACCCGTTCCACACCTCGGGCGGGATCACCACCAGGCTGTAGTCGTCGGGCCCCAGGAAGACCTCCATGATCTCCCCCCGGGTGGGGGAGCCGTCCCGCTCGTCGTAGAGGACCAGCTTGATGCGCCCCTCCACGCAGGCGTAGTTGAGCGTCATCTCCCGGTGCCGGTGCCACCCCTTCACCACGCCCCGGTAGACGGTGGAGAAGTAGATCTCGCCGAATTCCCTGAAGTGGGGGTCGGTGCGCCGGAGCATGTGGAGAACGGTCCCCCGCTCGTCGGGAATGCGGCGCAGCGGAATGATCTGCACGCCTTCGATCACGCCAGGACCTCCTTCCCCACCACCCGCAGCCGCGGGATGGGGATGATGAAGAGGCCGCCCTGCTGCAGGTAGGCGGCCTGCTGACGGAAGATCTCCTCGGCGAAGTTCCAGGTGAGAAGGAGCACCGCATCGGGCCGGCGCTCCAGGAGCGCCTCGGGAGGGACGATGGGCAGGTGGGTGCCCGGGGTGTGGAGCCCCTGCTTCACCGTGCTGCGGTCGGCCACGAAGGCCAGGTGCTCCCGCCCCAGGCCGGTGGTGGCCAGCAGCGTTGTCCCCTTGGCGGCGGCGCCGTAGGCGGCCAGGGTCTGGCCGCCCCGCCGCCGGCGCTCCACCTCGGCCCGCAGGTCGCGGCGGATGCGCTCCACCTCTCCGGCGAATGCCTGGTAGGCGTCCAGCCGGGTCAGGCCGGCGTCCTCCTCCTGCTCCAGGAGTGCCGGCACCGCCGGTGCCACCTCCCCCGCCTCACCGGCGCGGCGCACCGTGAGACGCAGCGAGCCGCCATGGATGGCCAGGCGCTCCACGTCCACCACCATCAGCCCGTGGCGGCCGAAGAGGTTGCGGGCTGCGTGGAGGGAGAAGTAGCAGAGGTGCTCGTGGTAGATGGTGTCGAACTCGGCGCCGGCGATCATGTCGGCCACGTACGGGAACTCCAGCACCGCCTCCCCACCTGGCGCCAGCAGCGCCTCCAGCCCGGCCACGAAGCCGCCGGTGTCGGCCACGTGGGCCAGCACGTTGTTGGCCAGGATCAGGTGGGCCCGCCGACCCTGGGCGGCCAGGCGGCGGGCCAGGTCCCGGCCGAAGAACTCGCACAGCGTGGGCACGCCGGCCGCCTCGGCCACCTGGGCGATGTTGGCCGCCGGCTCGATCCCCAGCACCGGGATCCCCCGGGCCACGAAGTTCTTGAGGAGGTAGCCGTCGTTGCTGGCCACCTCCACCACCAGGCTGCCGGCCCCCAGCCCCAGCCGGGCGATGTGTTCCTCGGCCGCCCTGCGGGCGTGCTCCAGCATGGTGGTGGAGAAGGACGACAGATAGAGGTAGTGGCGGAAGAGGACCTGGGGGTCCACCGTCTCGCGGATCTGCACAAGGCCGCAGGCGCCGCAGAACAGCAGCGTCAGCGGGAACCGCGGCTCGGGGCGGTCCAGCTCGTCGGGCGTCAGGAGGGCGTTGGCCAGGGGGGTCTCCCCCAGCTCCAGCACGCTGCTCAGGGACCCTGACGCGCAGGAGCGGCAGCCGGTGATGGGGCGCATCAAGGCTCGCGCCCCGCCGGCGCCCAGGGCCGTCCCAGCTCGCCGGCCCGGCGCAGGTGGCCGGCGATCTGGGCGCCGGTGACGCCGGCCATGTCGGCGCCGTCGCGCAGGCTCCGGTGCCAGGCCACCGTGCGGTCGATGGCCTCCCCCGCCGACCAGACCGGCCGCCAGCCCAGCTCCGCCACCGCCCTGGAGCAGTCCAGGCGCAGGACGGGAGCCTCACGGGGTCCTGCCGGGTCGCCGGCGGCGAG
>JBFGDW010000205.1:0-6321 GCA_041580435.1 Candidatus Polarisedimenticolia bacterium
AGTTCTCGGGCTCGACGGTATGTGTGATGGGCATGAGGTCACCCCCGGGGTAACCTTCCCGATGTTGCCCTCATCCTGCCACGGTTGGCCCCGGCGCCACAAGTAAACCGGTGGCCATCGCCCATGCCGCACCCGGAACAGCCGGGGAGCCGTGTTACGATCCCACCGTGCGCGCACTGGCGTCTCCATGAGCGGTCCAGAGTCCGGCTCCCTGCGCCGGTCCCTACTGGTGATGCTCCTCTGGCTGGCGCTGGCGGCCCTGGTGCTCACCGCCCAGGGCCGGGATCCCTGGTGCCGCCAGGGAGGGCTCAGCCCCTGGTCCTGGGACATCTGGTCCCCCCACAACTCCCAGCACCTCATGGATCCCTACACCTTTTCCCACGTGCAGCACGGCCTCCTCTTCTACGCCCTTGGGCGAGTGCTCCTGCGGCGCTGGAGTCCCACGGCGCGCTTCGGCGCGGCGCTTGGGGTGGAGACCGTGTGGGAAATCCTCGAGAACACCGACCGGATGATCGAGCGCTACCGCACCGTCACCATCTCCCTGGACTACTTCGGCGACAGCGTCCTGAACTCGCTGGCCGACATCGCCGCGTGTGCCGCGGGCTACGGGCTGGCGGGGGTGCTGCCCGCCTGGATCTCGGTGGCCCTGTTCGTGGCGGTGGAGGGGGCCATGGTGCTGGTGCTGAGGGACAGCCTGCTGCTCAACATCTGGATGCTGCTGGCGCCTAGCGAGCGCCTCATGCGCTGGCAGATGGCGCTCCGGCCGCCGGCCTGAGGGCCGCCACGCCGGCCACCATCCGCCCTTCGAACTCCCCTTCCCGCTGCCTGACGATTTCCAGCCCCGACACCCGCTGGGCCAGCTCCCCTGGCCTGAGGAGATAGTCGGGGTTGGTGGGCCGGCCCCGCGCCGCCTGGGCGGTGGTGAAGGTCTCGTACAGGAGCAGCCCCCCCGGCCTGAGGGCGCGGACCAGGGCGGGGAAGAGGGGCCGGTGCAGGTAGTGGATGACCAGCACCAGATCGTAGGCACCCTCACCCAGGTCGGCGCCGGCCATCTCCAGGTCGCTGGCATGGGCCTGCAGTGGCAGCTGGAGGCGCCGGGCCACCTGGGCCAGGCGGGCGATCACCCCGGTGTCCCGGTCCACGGCGGTCACCGACAGCCCGGCCCCGGCCAGCAGCAGGGCGTTGCGGCCGGCGCCGCAGGCCACGTCCAGGGCCTTGCCGCCCCACGGGAGGAGATCCGAGTTCTGCAGGAGCCAGCTGGCCGGTCCCGGCATGGCCGCCGGATCCGCCGCCGTGTGCTCCCGTGGCCCGCGCCAGGCCGACATGCCGCCGCTCATGTTGATCACGTCCGGGAAGCCGGCCTGGACCAGGATGCGCGCCGCGTGCAGGCTGCGCACGCCATGCTCGCAGTAGACCAGCCAGGGCTTCCCCTCGGGCTCCAGGGTCGCCGGCGCCGAGGCGATGAGGTCCACGGGCAGGAGGGCGGCGCCCGGGATGTGCCCCCCCGCGTACTCCGCCGGCGAGCGCACATCGAGCAGCCGCACCGCGCCGTCCCGGACCAGCCGGGCCGCCTCCTCCGGGTCCACCTCCCGGAACGCCTCCTCATGGCCCATCCCCATGGCCCGACCAGCATACCAGGGGGCCGGGCGGGGGGCGATCAGACCTCCAGCCCCACCGAGCGCATGAGCGCGAGGGCGTTGCTGTGGGTCACGACCCCTGGCTGGATGCGGTAGTCGAACACCATCCGCCCGTCCTCCAAATGGTCCTGGAAGTGGATGTTGGCCGCCCGGGGAGCCAGCGCCTCGGCCACCCGGGCCAGGGCCAGGTCGTGGGTGGTGACCAGGCCCAGGGCCCCACGGCCCAGCAGGCCGCGGATCACCGCCTCGGCGCCGATCCTCCGGTCATGGGAGTTGGTGCCGTGTAGGATCTCGTCCAGGAGGAACAGGAGCGGCCGCTCGCCGCCGGCCAGGGTCACCAGCTCCCGCAGCCGTGTGATCTCGGCGTAGAAGCGGGAGCGGCCCGCAAGCAGCGAGTCATGGATCCGGATGGAGGCCCCCACCGCCAGGGGGGAGAGGCGCAGCCGCCGGGCACGCACCGTTCCACCCGCCTGCGCCAGCACCACGTTGACCCCCACGGTGCGCAGGAGCGTGGACTTTCCCGACATGTTCGACCCGCTCACCAGCAAGAGATCCAGCCCGCCGCCCAGTTGCAGATCGTTGCGCACGCACTGTTCCTCCTGCAGCAGCGGATGGCCCAGCCCCTCGGCGGCGAGAAGGGGCGTGCCAGGGTCAGCCAGCATCTCGGGGAAGGGGTCGGCTGGATGCTCCCAGGCCTGCCCCGCCAGGGCGCAGAGCGCCTCCATCTCCCCCACCGCCTCCAGCCAGCCAGGAACCGCTGGCCCGGCCCGCCGGCGCCACGCCTCCAGGGCGAAGGCGATGTGGGTGGACCACATGAGCAGCGCGGCCAGCGGGGCGAAGAACTGGTTGCGGCGCCAGTCCAGCAGGTCCATGAGCCGGCCAAGGCGCGCGATGCGCCGGGAGGGAGGCGTGCCCTGGGTGGCCAGGCCCCGGGCGAGGCCGGCCAGCCGCGGGGCGGTGAACGTCTCCGCCTCCAGCCGGCCCAGCACCCGGGCCAGGAGCGGCAGCTCCCGGCCTGGCGCGGCCACCGCCTCCAGGACCTGCCGGACCCGGGCCCGGTGCGCCGCGGCGAATGACCCCTGCACCAGCAGCGCCAGCAGCAGCGGCCCGGCCCCCAGGGCGCCCGCCAGCCATCCCGCCAGCACCGCCACGGTGGCGGCGCTCACCCCCAGCGCCGCGGCCCGCGCCGGCTGCGACGCCAGCACCGGCGGCGTCCCCGACCACCGGGCCAGGGCCGCCGGGTGCACGCCCGCCTCCACCGCCTCTCCCAGCAGCGCCAGATCCTCCCGCAGGTCCAGTCGCGGGCGCAGCTCGGCCACCGCCTCCTGCCGGGCGCGGACCTCGGCGGCAGACGCCGGAGCCTTGAGCCAGCCGGCCAGGGTCTGGCGGCCGATGGCGGTGCGCGCGGTGCAGAGCAGCTCGAACAGCGAGCCGCGCCCGAACAGGTCCAGATCGTCGGCGTAAGGGTGGTCCGGATCGGCGTACGTTTCGCCCCCCTGGCCCCGCCCGGCCCAGCGCCCTTCCAGCCGGTGGAGGCCGTCCTGGTAGAAGCGGGCGGCGCGACGGGCCCGGTCCCGGCGCCGGAGGACGCGGTTGTGGGCGCCCATGAGCAGCGCGAAGGCCAGCACCGGGAGCCAGACCCAGGCGCCGTGAAGGCGATGGGACACGAAGGCCAGCCAGGACAGCACCGCGAACAGGACGAAGACCGCCAGGCGCGCGTTGGACAGCAGCAGGTGCCGCCGCTGCAGGGAACCGGCGGCGGCCTGCCGGGCGTCGAGTCGCCGCCGGTACTCGCCGGCGGGATCCGGAGCCGTCACCGGGACCGGTCCGGGCCGGGCTCCGGATTGCGGCGGGCGGGGAAGCTCGTCTTGCCCCGGGTCTCCCGGTCGTGCTCCAGGGCCCAGCGCACGGTGGGGAAGGCCAGGTCCTCCCAGGGGATCTCCTCCCAGCGGAAAAGCGCCACCTCCTCGCTCTCCGGCCCCGGCGACACGTCCGGCGACAGCAGGCGCGCCCGGTAGATGATCTGGACCTGGCTGATGCGGGGCAGATCGTAGACCGCCAGGACTCCTTCCAGGGCCAGGCGGGCGTTGGCCTCCTCCATGGCCTCCCGGCGGACCCCCTCCCAGGTGCTCTCGTTGAGCTCCAAAAACCCCGCCGGCAGGGTCCAGTACCCCTTGCGCGGATCGATGGCCCGCCGGCAGAGCAGGATGCGCTCCTTCCAGGAGCAGACGGCGCCCACCACCACCTTGGGGTTCTCGTAGCGGATGAACCCGCAGTCCACGCACACCAGCCGCTGGCGATTGTCCCCGTCGGGCGTGCGCAGGATGAAGGAGCCGCTCTCTGGCGTCTGGTCGCTCACGGAGCCCCCCTGGATGCGGGCCCGGATCATTGCACCTTTGCCGCCGCCGCTGCCAGGCGCCCTGGGCCGCGCGGCTCGCAGGCCCCTCAGCGCGCGGCGCCCTCGTTGACCGCCTCGGCCAGGGCGGCGGCGGCCAGCAGGTCCGCCCGGCTCGCGCCGGCGTCCTCCAGCACCGTGGCCACATCCTCTGCCACGCCGGCGGCGTCGGCGCCCGCCCCCGCCGGGATGAACGGATCGAGCCGGCCGCTGGCCAGGTTGAAGACCAGCGCCAGGAGATGGGCCCGGGCACGGGCCCGGGGGCCCGCCGGGCGGGGTGGATCCAGCGTGGCCGCGATCTGCTCCACGCTGAGGAGATCATCGAAGACGTCGTGGAGGGCCTGGGCGTCCACCAGGTAGCGGATGAGCCGGTCGGCATCCTCCTGGGCCCGGCCCGGACCGCCGGCGGCGACGCGCGCCTGGTGCTTCCAGAACCCCAGCCCCTCGGGCTCGGCCCGGGGCACCATGCGCACCCGCCGGAAGAAGACGCTGGAGGCGTCCATGTCGTGGGTCTGGGTGAACAGGGCGACGAAGTCGGCGCCGTCGGCGGCCAGACCCACGTAGTCGCCCAGGAACAGCCCCCGGGCGAAGGGGGCCAGCAGGTAGTCGAAGGAGGCGTCGGTGAGCCGGATCTCCTGCCAGCGATCGCTCCGGGTGCAGTCCACGGCCCGGGGGTGGCACCAGGCGAACCAGTGGTCCGCCAGCGCGTCAGGCTCGGCGCCGTCGTTGCGGAAGTCGTAGTAGCTGATCCCCACCGTTCCGTTGTCCGAGACGTGGATGGACGGGAGGAATGCCTGCTTGAGGGGAGGCAGCACGTTGCGGGGCGTGGCGTTGACCGCCCGGGGCCCCGACCACGTCTGTCCGCCGTCCACCGAGCGCGTGTAGAGGATCTCCGGGTACTGGAAGCCGTTGGGGGAGCCATCCTGCCAGACGGCGTAGAGCGCCCCGTCCCGGGGATCCACCGCCACGTCGAACAGGTTGGCGGCATCGCGCACCGCCACCCCCAGCTGTGGATCGCGAGCCTGGGCCGGGCGCAGGAAGACCGTGCGCCGGGCCCCCAGGGCCGGCTGCCAGGTCGCCCCCTTGTCGGCGGACGTCTTGAACGACAGGAAGCGGGTCCCGGTGGAGAGGATCTCGGCGAAGAACGTGTACACGGTCCCGTCGGGCCGCACCAGGACCTGGGCTCCCAGCGTCTGGTTGTTGCGCCCCGGGTCGTGGATGGCCTGGGCCGTCTCCCAGCTCAGGCCGCCGTCGTCGGTGCGGCTCACCATGGCTGGCCCGCGGGAAGCGGCGAAGTCCAGGCGATCCCACGCCACGTAGGCGAAGCGGGGATCGGTGGGATCGGCCGTGATGGCCTCCTTGTCGTTGAAGCGGGGCCAGGAGTTGAAGATGACCTGCTTGGGCGGGAACCAGGTCAGGCCGCCATCCGACGAGCGGCTCACCAGGATGGCGTTGGGCGCGGCGGCGTTCTGGGTGAGGGCCAGGGCCGAGTGAAAGAGCTCGCCCGTGGGACCGAAGCTGGCCCAGGGATCCGAGGCCCGCAGCAGGTTGCCGCCGCTGCAGGGGGTGAGGCCCGGGACCACCACCGGCTCCCAGGTCTCACCGCCGTCCAGGGTCACGCCCACCACCAGCCCGCGGGCGCCGCCGTTGGACCAGCGATCCTGCTGCCACGCGGCCACCATGTTGAGAGGGTTCGCGGGGTTCACGGTGATCCACGGCTCCACCTCCGACCCCATGTACACCTGGCCAGGCTGGGACGACACGCCATCGGCGGCGCAGCCGGTGAAGGGGCTGGGCCCGGAGACCGGGCGCAGCGGGCCCGGGGCCGCGTCGGCGGCGCGGGCGGCCCCGGACGGGAGCGGGAGAAGGAGGCAGAGGAGAAGCGGTCCGGCGACGGATGGGGTCCATCCCGTCGCCATGATCCTCTCGGGTACCTTGGCCAGCCGTCTCGAGAGCATCGATTCCTTCCCCTGTCCCGGCCGGGACCGTGCCCCACTTGTACGACGCCGCCGCAGGGTGTCAAGGCGCATCGGACGCCGCGCGCGGACCCATGCGCCGGTGGGACCGCAGCCTGTTGATATGGTGCAGCATGGCGCCATGCGCCAGATGTAAAGAAGTGTAAACCGAAGGAGGCATCATGCGCAGTCCCACACGACTCGCGACCCTCGCGGTCATGGTCGCCCTCGCCGTTCCCCTGGCCGGGCCGGCGCCGGCGCGTGCCCAGGCGCCGGCTCCCGGCGGCGCGCCCGACCCCTCGGCGCGCCTCCTGGATCATCTGGCCGGCATCGA
>JBFGDW010000206.1:0-6317 GCA_041580435.1 Candidatus Polarisedimenticolia bacterium
AGGGGACCAGGGCCTCCTCCCGGGCCGAGGGGTCCACGGGCATGCGGGGAAGGGTCTCGTGGGTGTCGGCCGGGGCGCCGCCGAGCCCCGGAAAGTGCTTGAGGCACCCCTCCACCCCCGCCTCCTCCAGGCCGGCCAGGAACTGGCCGGCCCGCTCGGTGGCCTGATCCGCGCCGGAGGCGAAGGCCCTGTCGCCGATGCCGTCCTGACGCTCCGGCGCCGACAGGTCCACCACCGGCGCGTAGTCCAGCTGGAACCCCAGGGCGCGCAGACCCCTGCCTGTGAGAGCGCCGAACCAGCGCGCCACCGAGGCCATCTCCAGGGCTCCCAGACGTGCCGCTGCCGGCAGGTCGGGAAAGGGGGGCGTGAGGCGGCTCACCCGCCCCCCCTCCTGGTCCACGGCCACGAACGGGGGGGGCGTGTAGAGGCGGCGCAGGGCCCGGGTCAGGCGGGCGGTCTGCTCCGGACCGGCCAGGTTTCGCCGGAAAAGAATGATTCCCCCGGGCCGGACCTCCCGCAGCAGGTCCTGCACCGAGGCATCCAGCTCGAGCCCCTCGAACCCCACCACCAGCATCTGGCCCACGCGATCTTGCAGGGAGCCCGTCACGGACCCAACATTACCATGGGGTCCGGCGAGGGACTGGCCAACCCGTTGCGGGCGTGGAGGTTCCTTGACAGTGGCCGGGCGAGGGCCTAGAATCCGCCCGCCGCCGCGCGGCCGTCCTTCCCCGGCCGTGACCCCTGAAAGGCAGGACTCCGGAGTGCGCCGAGTCAAGCTCTACACGGTGATGGTCGTCCCCCATCAGGGGCGACGCCTGCGCTCGTTCGCCATCACGCGCCCCTTCCTGGTCACCATGGGCGTCCTGCTGGCCGCGCTGCTGGGGGCGGGCCTGCTGGCCCCTCGCCTCCTCATGGAGAACTCCTGGCAGCGCGCGTCTTTGGACTCGCTGCGCCAGCACAATTCAGACCTCACACAGGACATCCGCGAAGTCGATCTGCAGCTCGCCTCCCTGCGGGAGCGGATGGAGCACTACGAGCACGAGGCCCGCAAGTTTGCCCTCATGGCGGGACTCGAGCTGGCCGAGGACCTGCAGGCCTCCGGCGGGCCTGACGAGGGCGAGGAGCCCGAGTCGACGGCTCCCGCCGACTCCCTGTGGCAGGAGCTGGAAGCTCTCTCCAGCCGGGAGGAGCGGCTGACCCGCAACTTCCAGGCCCTGGCCGACGCCTACGAGGAGCGGGAGGCCTACCTGGCCTCCATCCCCAGCATCTCGCCGGTGGAGCGCGGCTACCTGGGCTCGTCCTACGGCTACCGGCGCGACCCGTTCACCGGGCAGCGCGTGTTTCACCGTGGCCAGGACATCGTGGCGCCCACCGGTACTCCCATCGTGGCCCCCGCCGCCGGCCGGGTCACCCGCGCCGGCCGCAGCGGCGGCCTGGGCATCGCCGTCTACCTGTCCCACGGCCGTGGCGTCACCAGCCGGTTCGGCCACATGAGCCGGCTCAAGGTGAAGGCCGGGCAGCGGGTGCAACGCGGCGAGATCATCGGCTACGTGGGATCCACCGGGCGCAGCATGGGCTCCCACCTGCACTACGAGATCCTGCTGTCGGGCAAGCACATTGATCCCCGGGAGTTCATCCTGGAGGATCCTGTAGCCCCCCTGGGCTGAGCCCGGCTCCGGGCCGCCGCCAGCCCGGCGTTCCGTCATCCTACCCGCCGTTTCCGCGCCTCGCGGCCGTCCTGAGGCGTGACGGCCCCGTGCTATCCTGACCTTGATGATCAGCAACCTCCTCACCAAGGTCTTCGGCACAAAAAACGACCGCGAGCTCAAGAAGCTGGAGCCACTGGTCCCCTCCATCGGCGAGCTGGAGCCGCGCATGCGCGCCCTCAGCCACGAGGAGATGCGGTCCAGGACCGGCGAGTTCCGCCAGAAGCTGGAGCAAGGGGCCGCGCCGGATGACCTGCTGGTGGAGGCCTTCGCCCTGGTGCGGGAGGCGGGCCGCCGCGTCCTCAACATGCGCCACTTCGACGTCCAGCTCATCGGCGGCATGGTGCTCCACCAGGGGAAGATCGCCGAGATGAAGACCGGAGAGGGGAAGACCCTTGTGGCCACCCTGCCGGTCTACCTGAACGCCCTGAAGGGGGAGGGCGTGCACGTGATCACGGTGAACGACTACCTGGCTCGCCGCGACGCCGAATGGATGGGGAAGATCTACAGCTTCCTGGGCCTGGACGTGGGGATCATCCAGCACGACCTGGGTGACGTGGAGCGGCAACGGGCCTACGGTGCCGATGTCACCTACGGCACCAACAACGAGTTCGGATTCGACTACCTTCGGGACAACATGAAGTTCTCGCTGGACCGGTACGTCCAGCGCGGGCACCACTACGCCATCGTGGACGAGGTGGACTCCATCCTCATCGACGAGGCCCGGACGCCCCTGATCATCTCGGGGCCCTCGGAGGAGTCCACCACCAAGTATTACGACGCCGACCGGGTCATGGCCGACATCATCCGCCTGGGCGAGAAGGAGAAGCACCAGGAGGGAGAAAAGACCCTCACGCCGTACTACGAGATGGACGAGAAGTCGCGCACGGCGGTCCTCACCGACGAGGGGGTCGAGGAGGCCGAGAAGCGCGCCAGCGTGGGCAACCTCTACGACCCGGCCAACATGGAGATCCTGCACTGCCTGGAGCAGTCCCTCAAGGCCCGCACCCTGTACCAGAAGGACGTCCACTACATGATCAAGGACGGGCAGGTGGTCATCGTGGACGAGTTCACCGGCCGTCTCATGCCGGGCCGGCGCTGGTCCGACGGCCTGCACCAGGCGGTGGAGGCCAAGGAGGGGGTCAAGATCGAGAAGGAGAACCAGACCCTCGCCACCATCACCTTCCAGAACTACTTCCGCATGTACGACAAGCTGGCGGGCATGACCGGCACCGCCGACACCGAGGCGGTGGAGTTCGACAAGATCTACAAGCTGGAGGTGATGGTCATCCCCACCAACAAGCCGCTCATCCGGAAGGAGTACCCGGACCTGGTCTACCGCACCCAGCGTGAGAAGTTCGATGCCGTGGTGGAGGAGATCAAGGAGTGCCAGGAGCGCGGCCAGCCCACCCTGGTGGGCACGGTCTCCATCGAGAAGTCGGAGCGCCTGAGCGCGCTCCTCAAGAAGAAGGGCGTCAAGCACGTGGTGCTCAACGCCAAGTACCACGAGCAGGAGGCCAACATCGTCGCCCAGGCCGGCCGGGTGGGTGCCGCCACCATCGCCACCAACATGGCCGGGCGCGGCACCGACATCCTCCTGGGCGGCAATCCCGAGTATCTGGCCCGGCAGATCCTGGCCAACAAGGGCGTGGATCCGGCACAGGCGGAGCCGGAGGCCTGGGAGGCGGCCCTGGTGGAGGCCCGGAAGACCACCGACGCCGAGCATGACAAGGTCATCGAGCTGGGCGGCCTGCACATCATCGGCACCGAGCGCCACGAGTCGAGGCGCATCGACAACCAGCTCCGCGGCCGGGCCGGCCGCCAGGGGGATCCGGGATCCTCCCGGTTCTACCTCTCCCTGGAGGACGACCTCATGCGCATCTTCGGCTCGGACCGGGTGAGCGGGCTGATGCAGAAGCTGGGCATGGAGGAGGGCGTTCCCATCGAGCACGGCATGGTCTCCCGGGCCATCGAGCGCTCCCAGAAGCAGGTGGAGGCCCGCAACTTCGACACCCGCAAGCACCTTCTCGAGTACGACGACGTCATGAACAAGCAGCGGGAGCAGATCTACGGGCTCCGGCGCGAGGTGCTGGCGGGAGAGGGGACCCGGGACTACGTCATGGGCCGGGCCCGGGACATCCTGGACTCCCTGCTGGACAGCTTCGTGTCCGGGGAGCGGGACGCCGAGGAATGGGACCTGGGGGAGTTCAAGACCCGCTTCGGATCCCTCTTCGGCTTCGACCCGGCCGGCGCGGGGGTGGATTTCAAGGCGCCGGGGGCCGAGATCGCCGAGAAGCTCCACGCCCTGGTGGAGGAGCGCTACACGGCCCGGGAGACCCGCTTCGGCGCCGACCTGATGCGCCAGTACGAGCGTTTCTTCATCCTCAACGTCATCGATACACAGTGGAAGAACCACCTGCTGGCCATGGACCACCTCAAGGAGGGGATTGGCCTCAGGGGCTATGGCCAGCGCGACCCGCTGGTGGAGTACAAGCGCGAGTCGTTCAACATGTTCGGCGCCATGAAGGAGCGGGTGGAGGACGAGATCATCCGGTCCCTGTTCCTGTTCGAGCCGCGCACCGAGGCCGACCTCATCGAGGAGCGCAAGCGACAGCGGCAGCGGGAGCGGGAGCTGGTGTTCGCCGCCGCCGGCGGGGAGGCCGCCGCCGCCAAGCCCAGGACCCGCAGCGCGGAGAAGGTCGGCCGCAATGCCCCCTGCCCCTGCGGCTCGGGCAAGAAGTACAAGAAGTGCTGCGGGGTGGCTTGACCGGCGGCGGCCGGTAGGGCAGAATAGCCCATGGCTGACTCCCCCATCCCCGAAGCGCTCACCTTCGACGACGTTCTGCTGCTCCCCGCCCACTCCCGGGTGCTGCCCGCGGAGGTGGACGTGGGCACGCGCCTCACCCGCTCCATCCGCCTCAACATCCCCCTCCTGTCCGCCGCCATGGACACGGTGACCGAGGCGCCCCTGGCCATCGCCATGGCCCAGATGGGCGGGATGGGTGTGATCCACAAGAACCTTCCCATCGACGACCAGGCGGCCGAGGTGGACAAGGTCAAGCGCTCCGAGTCGGGGATGATCGTGGACCCCATCACCACGTCGCCGGAGGCGCCCATCCGGGAGGCCCTGGCCCTGATGGAGAAGTACCACATCTCCGGCGTGCCCATCACCGATGGGGACGGCCGGCTGGTGGGGATCCTCACCAACCGGGACCTGCGCTTCGAGACCCGAACGGATCTGCGCGTCTCCCAGCTCATGACCCGGGAGAACCTGGTCACCGTCAAGGAAGGCACCACCCTGGACGAGGCCAAGGCGATCCTGCACCGGCACAAGATCGAGAAGCTGCCGGTGGTGGACCGTGATTTCCGGCTCAAGGGGCTCATCACGGTCAAGGACATCCAGAAGATGATCCGCTACCCCAACGCCTGCAAGGACTCCCTGGGGCGTCTGCGGGTGGGGGCCGCGGTGGGGACCTCCCTGGACACCCTGGATCGGGTCCAGGCTCTGGTGGAGGCCAAGGTGGACGTGCTGTTCGTGGACACGGCCCACGGCCACAGCCAGGGCGTGCTGGACATGGTGGCCCGCCTGCGGGAGGTGCATCCCGACGTCCCCCTGGTGGCGGGCAACGTGGCCACCGCCGACGGCGCCGCCGCCCTCATCGAGCGCGGCGTGGACGGCGTGAAGGTGGGAGTGGGCCCCGGCTCCATCTGCACGACCCGTGTGGTCTCGGGCGTGGGCGTGCCCCAGATCACGGCCATCCAGGAGGCAGCCCGGCCGGCGCGGGAGCGGGACATCCCGGTCATCGCCGACGGCGGGGTCAAGTTCTCCGGGGACGTCACCAAGGCGCTGGCGGCCGGCGCGTCCTCCGTCATGATCGGCTCCCTGTTCGCCGGCACCGAGGAGTCGCCCGGCGAGACCATCCTCTACCAGGGACGCACCTTCAAGGCCTACCGGGGGATGGGATCCCTGGGCGCCATGCGGCAGGGGAGCAAGGACCGGTACTTCCAGGAGTCGGAGCACGACGCCCGCAAGCTGGTCCCCGAGGGGATCGAGGGGATGGTCCCGTTCAAGGGGAGGCTGTCGGACCTGGTGCCGCAGCTGGTGGGCGGCCTGCGCTCGGGCATGGGCTACTGCGGCTGCGGTGATATCCCCACCCTGCAGCGGCAGGGCCGCCTCATCCGGATCAGCGCCGCGGGGCTCAAGGAGTCCCACGCCCACGACGTCATCATCACCAAGGAAGCCCCCAACTACCGCACCGAGAACTAGGGTGCGGCCGGCCGCCGGCCTGGCCCGCGCCGCCGCCGCCACCCTGGCCCTGACCTACGGCGGCGCCTGCCTGCTGCTGGCGCTGCTCATGGCGGCCAGCTGGCACCACGGCCGTCCCCTCACCTCGCCGCTGCAGCTCGCCGACCCCGGCCTGACGCTCCTGGTGCCAGGAGAGGTGGTGGACTTGCCCGGGCTGGCCGCGCCGCTGCGTGTCACCGCGACGCTGGTGGCGGCGGTGGCCGGCGCCCATCTCCTGGTGCTGGGGGGTGCCGGCGCGCTGTGGATCGCGGCGGGGGCGGGTCTGCTGCGCCGCCGGCGGTGGGCCCGGGCCCTGGCCCTCGGAC
>JBFGDW010000207.1:0-6305 GCA_041580435.1 Candidatus Polarisedimenticolia bacterium
CGCCACCTCAGCTCCCACCTCCACCCACCGGGAGAACCTGCGCATCGCCGGGGAGGAGTTCGCCGCCCTGCTGCCGGAGCTGCGCCGTGCGCTCACCGTGGAGCTGGTCCGGCTGGAGGAGGAGCTGGAGCGCGCCGGGGGGCCGTGGACGCCGGGCCGCGTCCCGCGCTGGCCGCCGGAGTAGCCGGGGACCGGGCGCGGGGTCAGGGGGGGGTCAGCGCCCGCCCTGGACGGCTTCCATCTCGGCCAGGAGCTCCTCCAGGCGGGCCCGCGCGCCGGCCTCGGTGAGGGTCCGGGCCAGCGCCCGACCCTCCTGTTCCAGGCGGCCGATGCGCGCCAGGGCGGCCGCCGCCTGGGAGGATGAGTCCATGCCGGTCAGGCCGGCGGAGCGGCCGGCCTGGGCCAGCTCGGAGGCGGCGGCGCGGAGCTCCGACGCCAGCGCCTCCACCTTCTGGTCCTCGGCGCTGCCGGCCGCCCCCGGCACCAGCTTCAGCTCGCCGGTGGCCACGTAGTTGTAGCCCACCAGCCCGGCGGCGAGCACCACCATCAGGATCAGGATCTTCTTCATGCTCTCCTCCCGTTCGTCCCGGACGCCCGGGTCCAATGTAGGGTCCCGGGCGCCGATCCGCCCCCTCCGGCCTGCCCCTGGGGCCGCCGGTCATTTTTTTCCAAGACTTCCTGGACCCTGGCCGGTAGACTGGTCGCTTTCGGGAGGAAACAGCATGGCCAAGTCACCAGACGACGCGCTCGCCAGCATGATCGCCAACCTGGAGGAGAAGACCGGCAGGAAGCTGGCCGGCTGGGTTGCCCTGGCCCGGAAGAGCGGCGCGGGCAAGCACGGCGAGCTGGTCAAGCACCTGAAGTCGGAGCACGGCCTCGGGCACGGCTACGCCAACCTGGTGGCCCGGGAGGCCCTCCAGGGGGGCGCGGCGGCGGCGGGAGACGACCTGGTGGCGGCCCAGTACTCCGGCCCCAAGGCCGAGCTGCGGGCCATCTATGACCGCCTCATCAAGGCGGTGGCGGGGTTCGGCAAGGACGTGGAGATCTCGCCCAAGAAGACCTACGTGAGCCTCAGGCGGAGCAAGCAGTTCGCCCTGGTGCAGCCCTCCACCCGGACCCGGGTGGACGTGGGGATCAACCTGAAGGGGGTGCCAGCCTCCGGCCGCCTGGAGCCCTCGGGCAGCTTCAACGCCATGGTCACCCACCGGGTGCGGGTGGAATCGCCGGGTGACGTGGACCGGGAGCTGCTGGGCTGGCTGCGCCGGGCCTACGACGCCTCCTGAGGCCGCCTCAGGGGCACGGCTCCCGGCCGCCGGACAGGCCCGCCAGGACGTGCCGCGCCAGGGCCGAGGTGCGCTCGATGCGCTCCTCGTCCTCGTCGCCCCCGCCCACGGCCAGCCGCAGGAAGCTGTCCCCCGCCAGCACGTAGAGGCCTCCCACCTCGGCGTTGCCCGCCCAGAACGCCTCCTCTCCCAGGCCGCTCACCGGCCGGGGTGCGCCTGTCTTGCCCCCCGCCTTCGGCCCATCGGCGCCGTGGAAGAAGTGGGCCCAGCGCGCCCGGACCGCCGCCGGGTCACCATGCGTGACCTCCAGGCTCACGGAGCGGGTGTGGGTGGGCAGGGTCCAGAAGCACTGGCTGCGGGTCACCTCCCCCTCGGGGTGGTGGCTGCCCTTGAAGCGGACCGGTGACTCCCCCTGGATGGTGGCGACCTGGCCCGAGGTCAGGAGCTGGCAGGCGTCCAGATCCTCCGGAGCGGCGGCGGAGAGCAGAGGACTCCCCAGCAGCGCAAGAAGCAGGCCCGGAAGCATGGCGTTCTTCATGGCGTGTTCTCCCCCGATGCGGGGCGGGGCGGCGGCAGGGAAAGATCCCCGCCGCCGCCCTGCCCGTCAGACTCAGTGGACCTGCACGTTCCCGCCGCCCAGCGTCTCCCGGGCCGAGTGGACCAGGCCGCCCGCGGCGTCGAACACCCGGATGGTGAAGAGGTCCGCACCGGCGCCGGGCTCGCCGTTGTCCTCCACGTCGACCTCGTAGGTGCAGGGTGTCGTGCCGCCCAGGGTGCAGGCTCCGGAGAAGCGAGCGCTGCTCCCCGCGACCTCCAGGGACGACACGGTGCCCTTGAGGGCCATGCCGTGGGCCCCGGAGTCGTAGGTCAGACGGCCCCGGGCGGTCCCCTGCTTGCGCTGGGCGTTGAAGCCGAAGCTGGCCTTGGCGTTGCCGCCGTCAGCCGGGATCCAGCCGCCACCCGTGGCCTTCACGTCTCCGGCCACCGGCGTCTCCCGCACCACCACCGTCACCGTGGCGCTGGCCGAGCCGCCCCGGCCATCGGTGATGGAGTAGCCGAAGCTGTCGCTGCCGGTGAAGCCGGGCGCCGGCGTGTAGGTGACCGTGCCGTCGCCGTTATCGCTGGCGGTGCCGCTGGAAGGCGCGCCGACGCTGGTGATGGAGAGGCTGTCCCCATCGGGGTCCGAGTCGTTGCGCAGGACATCCACCACCACCGCCCTGTCCTGGTCGGTGACGGCGGCGTCGTCCTCCGCCACCGGATCCCGGTTGTCATCGCTGACGGTCACCCTCACCGTGGCGGAGGCCTCCAGCTGTCCGTCGCTGATGGTGTACTGGAAGGTGTCGTCGGGCGGGCTGACGAACCCCGGATCCGGCGTGTAGGTGATGGTGCCGTCGCCGTTGTTCACGGCGCTGCCGTTGGGCGGGTCGTCCACCGAGATGACCGAGATGGCATCTCCGTCCGGATCGCTGTCGTTGGAAAGCACGGCGATGGTGACCGGCTCGCCCCGGCGCGTTGCGGCGTCATCATCCACCGCCAGCGGCGCCCGGTTGATGTCCCGCACCGTCACGGTCACGCCGGCCGTGGCCTCGAACTCGCCGTCGGAGATGGTGTAGGAGAAGGTGGCGTCCGGCGGGCTGACGAAGCCGGCGGGCGGCGCGTAGGTGATGGTTCCGTCGCCGTTGTCGGTGGCGGTGCCGAAGTCGGGAGCCTCCACCGAGACGATGAAGATGTCGTCGCCGTCGGGATCCCGGTCGTTGAGGAGAACGGGGATGGCGATGGGTGTGTCCTTCTCGGTGGTGGCCCGGTCGGCCCCGGCCAGGGGCGGATGGTTGCAGTCGCTGAGCTCCAGTGTGTCGGTGAACTGGACGTTGTCAATCCACCAGCCGCCGCCGGGAAGGGATCCCGGCACCAGCGGGTCGGCCACCAGGCGGAAGCGCACCCGCACTCCCGTGCCGGCGAAGGCCCCCAGCCTCACCTCCACCCGGTTCATGGCGTCGATGAACCGGGAGAACCCGGTCCAGGCCGTGCGCCCGGCGATGAGGCTCCCATCGGAGGGGCTGATGGTGCCGTTGTACCCCCCCTCCACGAAGGAGCCGCCGCCGGCCACCACGTCCTTCCACGTGGCCCCGCCGTCGGTGCTCACCTCCAGGACGCCGCCGTCGAAGCTCCCCTCCAGGACGAAGCGGTGCCAGAAGATAAGGCGGCTGGCCGAGGACAGGTTCTGGGGCGGCGCCAGCAGGCGATCGTCCTTGGCGCTCAGTGTGGTCCCGTCGCTGAAGAAGGCGTTGGGGAGGCTCTCCGCCAGGGGATCGGTGATCACCTGCCAGGTGGGACTGGCGGCGCCCAGGGCGTTGACGGCGGTGTCCACCTGCCAGCCCGGGGCCGCCTCCGGCTCGAAGGTGTCGGAGAAGCTGCCGGTGGGCGTGAAGGCGCAGAACGGCGTCACCTCCACCGTGACCGTGGCGCCGGCGCTGCCGCCGGCCCCGTTGGTGATGGTGTAGGTGAAGCTGTCGGGACCCCCGTCGAAGCTGTTGAAGTTGTCGTCGGGCACGTAGGTGAGGGTGCCGTCGCCGTTGTCGAGGACGGCACCGTTGGCCGGCTGGCTGAACCCCGAGATGGTCAGGGGCGGGAAGCCATTGTCGGAATCGTTGGCCAGCACCTCGATGACCACCGCAGTGTTCTCACCGGTGGTGGCCGCATCGTCCCGGGCGATGGGAGTGCCCGGCGCGCACGCTCCCGCCAGGGTGTAGGAGGGCGTGATGGCGGTGGTGTCGGCCGCCGTGCTTCCCGTGACGTTCACCAGGCCGTTGCCGGCGAAGGTCCTCGGCGAGATATTGCTGATGGTCTGCCCGGGGCCGGGGTTGCCCACCTTGCTCTTGGCCACCGAGAAGGTGAACAGGCCGCGGGCCGTGTCCACGCTGCCGGCGTCGGCCTCGCCCAGGGGGATGGGCCGGTTGAAGTCCGGATCCGGGTCGCCGGTGGACAGGGGCGGGCTCACCTCGCCGTACTGGAAGGAGACCGCCCCGGTGGCGTCGGAGAGGGCCGCCACGTACTTGCGCAGCTCGGTGCCGTGATCCCAGATGATGTACCACTGGTGGTTGGGAGGCACGATGGACAGGTCGGCCACCCGCAGGGTGAAGAGGAACTGGTCCGGCACGCCGGGGGTCTGGGGCTCGGCCAGGAACGCCTCCAGGATGTCCAGGGCCGGCTCGTCGGGGACCGCGTCTCCCGGGGGATCGGTCAGGAGCTGGACGCCAGGCGCCGTGCAGGGATCGGCGAACTGGACCGGGCTGACCTCGGCGCAGATCTTGCTCTCCCCCACGGCGTTCACGGCGGTGACGGCGTAGAAGCTGAGGACCTGGGGATCCGAGGTGACGTCGTCATAGCTGAGGGAGGTCACCTCGGCCAGGAGCTGGCGCTCGGTCTGCCCCTCGTCGCGGACGTAGACCCGGTAGCCGGTGATGGGCGATCCGCCGTGGTCGGGCTGCAGCCAGGTGAGCCGGACGGTGCCGTCGGGCAGACGTTCGGCGGTGAGGAGGGGCGTCCCTGGCACGTCCGGCCTGGGGGGATCGAAGACGCTGAACAGGCGCCGGCCGCCGGACTGCCGGGCGATGACGCCATTCTCGGCAAAGTCATTGGGACCGCCGGCGATGCACTGCGGGGTCACGCAGCCGTCGGCGATGGACACCAGCACCCGGCCCTCGTGGTCCACCTCGGCGTCCATGAAGTCCAGCAGGTTGCGATCCGGCTTGCTCCGCGGGCCCACCGGCGGCATGGCGCACGCCGTGGTGCCCAGCGTGCAGATGGAGCCGCGCTGCACCGGATCGTCCGGCGTGGCGTTGAGGATGGACCAGGTCTTGCCGCCGTCGAAGGTGTGGGCCACGTACAGGTACCAGTCGCCCGGGAAGGACTCGGCCGACGAGTCCCCTGCCGTGGTGGATCCCAGGAAGGCGTACGCCGCCCGGTCGTCGTCGCCGGCCACCACGGCCGGAAAGACGCTGGCCTGCACGCCGGCCAGGATCCCCACGTCCTGGTTGTCGGTCCAGGTGAGGCCCCTGTCGCGGGAGACGGCGATGCGCGCGTGGCCGTCGCCGTGCTGCCAGCCCAGGTAGACAGTGCCCCGGTCGCCGATGTCCACGGAGGGATCCACCAGCTGGCCCGTGGCGCCGCTGCCCGGCACCGGCCGCACGTCCCAGGTGATGCCGTTGTCGGTGGAGACCACCACGGCCGCCTCATTCCGGGAGCCGCAGCTCTTGTTGGGCACGTAGACCGTGCCGTCGGGCGCCACCTTGGGATGGCCGTGGAGGCCGCCGCAGCTCTCGGCCACGTACAGGGGCACCGCGGGACCGTAGGTCAGGCCGCCATCCACGCTGAGGGCGCACAGGGCGTTGACGCCGTCCTGGGAGCAGTAGTACACGGCATTGGGGTAGACCGGGTTGGGCGGCAGGGGCTCGGCGAACGGGCCGCCGCCGATGCTCTGGTGGTCGATGCCCGAGGCGATCCCGGCCCCCTGGTTGGGCACCCAGAACCCGCCGTCATCGTCGCTCAGGGACGAGAGGCTCGTCACCCCCAGGAGCTGGGAGACGATGGTCCGCTGGGGCGTCAGATCGCCCGGCGCGCGGAAGTGGTCGGTCCAGAGGATGGGATCCAGGGACGTGGCCGACGTGGCCGGGCTCACGTCCTCCCACAGGTTGCGGGCCGGCGAGGTGCAGTCGTCGAAGGAGACACGCAGGGTCTGCAGTCCCGACTGGAACATGGCGCGCTTGGTCTCCCAGTTGGTGCCCACGGTGGGCTCGCCCGCGGTGGTGGCCAGGCCGTTGGGCGCCGGGTAGAGCTGGTAGCGGACATCGGAGGCCGGTGGGGGGGGCGGTGGGGGATCGTCGTCATCGGGGCAGATGGCCTCGCCGGCAAAGGTATAGGTCCCGGTGGCCGGGATGGAGTCCACGGTGATGTTGAAGCCATTGCCCACCACCCCCACCAGGATGGAGGTGACGCCGGAGATGGAGGTGATGGCCTTGCCCG
>JBFGDW010000208.1:0-6260 GCA_041580435.1 Candidatus Polarisedimenticolia bacterium
CCGTTCTGCGCCCCGATCGACGAGGCGGAGACAGCCTGTCTTTCTTCACAAGGGAAACCCTGGCGGAGAGGAGACGGGGGGCTTTTCCGATTGCTGCATGACCATCGCCACCGGCGGGCCGCTAGCCCGTGATGGGCATGCAGGCGGAGAAGCGATGAACAGTCCGGGTCGGATGGACGCGGGAGACAGTCCGGGGACGGATCCCGCGAGAGCGAGAGGAGAGGACGAGATGAGCAACCCCACCCAGCGCGCCCGCGGGCGCAAGCCGGCTGGCGCCAATGGCGGTGCCCAGCGGCAGAGCAAGAAGCGCCCGCGCTACCAGACACCGAGCATCCTGACCTACACCGGCGACCGGGGCAAGACGCTCGGTCCGGAGCCGGCCTTCGGGGAGCACCCGTCCCAGGGGCGGTAGATCCCATCGCGAGGCCTGACCCGGGCCCGGGCCGCGGCGTCGCGCCGCTGTCCGGGTCCGCGTGTCTGCGGCGGTGGTAGACTGGCCACTCCCATGCGCATCCGCCGCCTCCCAGCCGCACGCGCCGCCTGGCTCGCGGCCGGCGCCACCGCCCTGATCCTCGCCACGGCGGGCGGCGTCCCCACCGGGGCAACAGCCCCCGCAGACGAGCGATCCACCCCGGCGAGCACCCGGCCGGCGTCCGGGCCCGGCCTCGACGCCGAGGACCACGCCCATCGCCGCGCCCTGGCGGACTGGGTGGCCGGCCAGCGCCACGTCATCCTGATGGAGCTTCAGGGGCTCCTGTCGCTTCCCAACACCGCGGGCCAGCCGGGCCACATGGAGGGGAATGCCACCGTCCTGCGGGGCATGCTGGAAGCCCGGGGGATGAAGGTCCGCTTCCTGGACAGCCCCAGCGGACCCTACATCGTCGGGCACCTCCCGGTGGAGGGCGCGCGGGGCGGCAGGCCGCCGCTGCGGCTCCTCTTCTACTGCCACTACGATGGCCAGCCGGTGGATCCCGCGCGCTGGACCGTGGGCGCCCCGTTCACCCCCACCCTGCGGGGCGATCCGGACGATCTCGACGCCCGCATCTACGCCCGCTCCGCCTCCGATGACAAGGGACCCATCGTGGCGCTGCTGGCGGCCATGGACGGCCTGCGCGCGGCGGGCATCCCCCCCAGCGTGGAGGTGAAGCTCCTCCTGGATCCAGAGGAGGAGATCGGCTCGCCGAACCTGGAGGCGGCCCTGGCGGGCCACGCCGATCTCCTGGCGGCGGACCTGCTCATCTTCGCCGACGGGCCGGTGCACCAGTCGGGCCGCCCCACCGTGGTGTTCGGCACCCGCGGCATCATCACCGTGAGCCTGACCGCCTACGGGCCGGCGGAGCCGCTCCACTCGGGCCATTACGGCAACTGGGCGCCCAACCCGGCCGAGAAGCTGGCGGCGCTGCTGGCCTCCATGAAGGATGCCGACGGGCGGGTGCTGGTGGAAGGGTTCTACGACGACGTGCAGCCGCTATCGGACTCGGAGCGCCAGGCGCTGGCGCAGGTGCCGGCGGTGGAGCCGGCCCTGAAGGAGCGGCTCCTCATCGCCCGCCCCGACGGCGGTGGCGCCACGCTGCAGGAGCTGATCAACCTCCCCTCCCTCAACGTGCGGGGGCTCGCCTCGGCCTGGACCGGCGGCGACGCCCGGACCATCGTGCCGGCCACCGCCACCGCCGAGCTGGACCTGCGCCTGGTGAAGGACATCGACCCGCTGGACCAGGTGGAGCGGATCCGCGCCCACGCCCGGCGCCAGGGGTTCCACGTGGTGGCCGACGAGCCCACCCCCGAGGTGCGCCGCGCCCACCCCCACGTCCTGCGCCTGACCCATGGGCCGGGCACCCGGGCGGCGCGCACCCCCCTGGACACGCCCCTGTCCCGGGCCCTGGTCACGGCGGTGCGCCGGGCCGCCGGCGCCGAGCCGGTGCTGCTGCCCACCCTGGGCGGCACCGGCCCCCTCTCCCGGCTGGAGGCGCTGCTGGGGATGCCGGTCTACGGCGTGCCCATCGTCAATCCCGACAACAACCAGCACTCCCCCGACGAGAACCTGCGGCTGGGGAACCTCTGGGACGGCATCGTCGTCTACGCCTCGCTCCTGCGCTTCCCGGCGCCCACCTCGCCGTGAGCGCCCCCGGCGGCGCGGCCGCCGGGATGCCGGCGGCCTCACGCTCCATCCTCGTCCTGTCGGCGCCCCTGGTGCTGTCGTTCTGGATGCGGTCGGCGTTCAGCTTCGTGGACACGGCCTACGCCGCCATCCTGGGGGACGCCGCCATCGCCGCCATCGGCCTGGCCATCCCGCTGGAGTTCCTCATGGTCGCATGCTGGGTGGGGCTGTCCAACGGCCTCACCTCGCGCCTGTCCCAGGCCATGGGCGCCGGCGAGGGGGCCCGCATGGAGCAGCTCGTCGCCGCCACCTGGAAGATGATCACCCGCGCCCTGCTCCCCCTCTTTCTGGCCGGCGCGGCGGTGGTCTGGCTGGCGGCGCCCCGCCTGGGCCTGGACCCGGAGGTGGCCCGGATGTTCGCCATCTACGGCACGGTGACCCTGGCCGGCTCGGCCCTGACGTCGTTCTGGTCCATCCTCCCCGACTCGCTGGTGAAGGCCCACCACGACACCCGCGCCACCATGTGGGCGGGGATCTGGTCCAACGTCATCAACGTGACCCTCAACACCCTGTTCCTGTTCGTCTTCCACTGGGGGATCTTCGGCATCGCCTTCTCCACCGTGCTGGGGCGCTTCGGGGGCCTCATCTACGCCCTGCGCAAGGCCCGGGCCCACGAGGAGGCGCGCAAGGCCCGGGGCACCGACACCTCGCCGCGGCTGGACCCCCACCCCTACCGGTCCATCCTGTCCCTGACCCTGCCGTCGGCGGCCGCCTACGGCCTCATGGCCCTGGAATCGAGCTTCATCAACGCCGTCCTGGCCACCACCGCCGACGCCACCCCCGCCATCGCCGCCTACTCCATCTACTACCGGGTCCTCATGTTCGCCCTGATGCCCATGATCGCCGCCAGCGTGGCCGCCCTGCCCTTCACCGCCCGCCACTTCGGGCGGGGCGACATGGACACCGTCCGCCGCGGCTTCCGGGAGGCCAGCCTGGCGGCGGCGGCCTACAGCCTGTTCCTGGTGGCGCCGGCGGCCTGGTTCGGCGGCCCGGCCCTGGCCGCCCTCCTGGCCGAGGAGCCGGCCACGGCCCGCTTCGCCGGATTCGCCCTGCAGGTGACCCCCCTGGCCTGCCTGGCCTCCATCCCGTTCTTCCTCTGCCGGCCCACCTTCGAGGGGATGGGGCGGGGGCGGCCCGGGCTGTGGATGGCCCTGCTGCGCTACCTGGTGCTGACGGTCCCCATGGCCTTCGGCGGCGTGCGCCTGGCCCAGCACCTGGGCTGGCCCGGGTTCCACGGCCTCATCTTCGGCCTGGTGGCGGCCACGGCCCTGTCGTCGGCGGTGTTCCACGCCTGGCTGCTGGCCGCCCTGCGCCGGGCCGGCGCCGGGCTCACCTCGGGCACTCCCGCAGCCCCCGCCAGCGTCGTCTAGATGAGCCGACGACGGCAGCGTGCCCAACCGGTAACGTTCAGGGCCGAAGCCCTACGGGTTGAGCACCACGTTGACAGCCACATGGGCCTTGAGCTTCTTGACCCCCACCCTAGGCGACTCGATGGTCAGCCATAGGGGCCTGGCCTCTCCCGAGGGGATCTCCGGCATGATGTCCGTATCTAGCCACTGCCGGAGTTCGTCGTCGTTCAGGAGCAGCTCGGGGTGTGCCTCCCTGGCCGCGTCGAAAGCATCCATCAGAGACCGGCCATTTACCTGAGCGATGAGGTTGAAATCCGGCCGCAGGGCGACCGGTGGCCCCATGGGAACCGGACGTTGCGTGGATGCAGACTCGTTCCGCAGTCCACCAGGAAGCCGTGCCCGTCTGCTGGAGAGATTGGAATCTTCGATCTCCACCCGACCACGGCTGGATACTGATGCGTCCCGCTGTGCACCAGCCGGCTGGCCGGCGAACTGAGCAACCGAACCAGAGCTATTCACTGTGACCTGACCTAGATCGACCGGGCTGCTCGCCATCGTTCCAACGGCTGCAGGCGCTGCTAGCCCCGGCTGCGCCCGGACCTGCACCGGTATCGGCGAGATCTTGAACCCGCCGAGTGCAGTCACCTCCAGACCCGCCTCCACGGGCGCTGCATCGGGAACCTTTAGTTGGAGGGTGATCATGCCCGGAGGCGCAGCAGGCTCGACCTGAGGCGGCAGGGCTGTTCCACGCCCGCCAAACAGTTGCGTCGGGGGGGTCCATGTGGAAGTTCGCTGATAATCGTGCGCGTAGGTCGGCCAGTGCATGGAGGCGGGATCGACCGGAATGTCGGAACGGAAGACATGCACGCGACCCGGGGAGAAGATGCTGCCCGGGCTCCGAGTAGCTATGGCCATGTCAATCCATCCGTCGTCGTCGAGCTCACCAAATGTCGGCCCCTGCTCGGCCTTCTGGTTGCTGCCGAAGCGAGGAGTAAACATCTGCGTACCATCGCCGTGCCAGCCGAAGAGAAACCAAGCCGTGGCACCATCTAGAAGAGTGATGACATCGGGCTGGCCATCGCCGCTGAAATCCACGATGGACGGCTGCGTCTCGAAGCCAGGCACATTCGGTTGGACCGGCCATCCGGGGAGGATGGAGCCGTCCAGATTGAGAGCGAAGATGCCGTTGGTCTCCTCGCCAGCCACGAGCTCGGGCCGGCCATCGCCATCCAAGTCACCAGCGGCAATGCCATTGACACGGAACGAACCCAAGGTCTGGGGCCATCCAGGCTGGTTCGTGCCGTCGTAGCGGAGCAGGAAGATCCAGGCTGGGTTCTCGGTGCCAATCGCGATCCCGGAAGTGCCGTCACCAAGGGGCACGATGGCGAACTCAAAGAGGGTCCTCGTGGTCTGCTCGCTCATGTCCCATGGCCATCCGTCGCGCAGTCGGCCGAATCGATCGTACACTGCCACGACTCCACTGATTCCGGAGACAACGAACTCTGGCAATCCATCACCATCAAGATCGGCCGCTGCCGGAGGGGATCCAATGATACGTGCCGTTCCGTTCAGTGGCTTGGGTAGAAGCTGAGGCCAGCCCGGGAAGAGTGTTCCGTCTTGACGCCAGACATACAGATCTCCGTCATCATTGGCAGCTAGCACTTCAAGGGTGCCGTCACCGTCCAGATCGCTGAGAGAGGGAGAAACACGGAATGGCGTCACCGGCTCCGGCTGCGGCCAGCCAGGTAACGGTTGCCCCTGGATATCAAGACCATTGACGCGCCCACCTCCGGTGAACAGCCGCACCGCTCGTCCCTCGTCATCCGGCACCACCGTGGGTGGCTTGAGGGGAAGCCCCTGGCTGATCACCGGCCAGCCGGGGCGGACCGCGCCCGTAGCATCGCGGGTGACGAGCCAGGGGGCCATGGGTGGAATGCCGACCGACCCGGGAGCGGTCTGGTTGTGGAGGAGGAGTCGTTCGCCGGTCGGGGAAACAAGAAAAAGTGGACTGAACCGGCTCCCACCGTTGGTAATCACCGGCCAGCCGGGCATGGGTGCGAAGTTGGCGTGGACATGGCTCGTGAGCCCACCGAGGACCATCGCCGCGGCGAATGCCGAGGCTCTTGGCGCTGTCAGCAATCGGCTTGCAAGGGTCATGGCTCCTCACGCTGGATACCGATACGCCGGACGACACCTCCACCCGATAGAGTGGCCTTTTCATCCTCCACTGGGAACGGGAACTCGAGGTCAATCGTCCAGATCGTCGCTGTTGACGGATCGGCTGCAAGAGCCTGGCTCCCGTCCTCGCGGATAACGACTGAGACGAGTTCGCCAGACCCGCCCACAGGGATCTCTTGGAGTTCATTGAGATTTGAGTCGAACACTTTGACCCGCCCTTCGCTAGCCGTCTGGTCGAATCCAACCACCACGATCAGTTCCTCACGCTGGCCCGTGATCTCGTCCGGAGGCCCCAGCGCCGCCTTCACGTCCGTTGGCCGCCAGCCCGAGCCCAGGGAGACGGACTGCACCGAGCCCAGCGCGCCGGTGGCGCCATTGGTGGCCACCACCTTCAAGCCGTGGGCTTCCGGGACAACCACGAATATACGGCCATCGGCTCCCATGTCCATGCCAGTGTCCTCCTCCAGGGACGGTGGATTGACGGAGGTTGTCACCCGGCAATCCAGTTCTTCCACCTGGCCGATGGCACTCGCGGAGTCGAAGTTGGGGCTGTTCAGGTCGTGGGCGGTGAGGAG